>CANPYD010000029.1 GCA_947587775.1 uncultured Clostridia bacterium | reverse complement strand
CCGCCAACATGGGTCAGGTCAAGAAAGTAGCGCACCTTGTAAAGGTAGAGAGCGTTTAAGGAGACAGCAATGAGAATTGATACATTATCTCCCGCAGAGGGAGCAAATACCCCCGCGAAGCGTCTCGGGCGCGGCATTGGATCCGGCCTCGGCAAGACGAGCGGCAAGGGTCACAAGGGCCAGTGGGCGCGTTCGGGCGGCGGCGTAAGGCCGGGCTTCGAGGGCGGCCAGATGCCCATCGCCCGCAGGCTCCCTAAGCGCGGCTTTAACAACAAATGGAAGAAAGAGTACGTTGTCGTGAACCTTTCGAGGCTCAACGATCTTCCCGAGGGGACGGTCGTGGACTACGACTATGTTCTTGAAAACGGCCTTGCAAAAGAAGTCAAGAACAATGTCGGGCTGAAAGTACTCGCAGGCGGGGAACTCTCCGTCAAACTCACCGTGCGTGCGTCAAAATTCTCCGCGGCCGCGAAAGAGGCCATCGAGAAAGCGGGCGGCACGGCGGAAGTCATCGAGTGAACTTTTCGCTTGATGCAGAAAGGAGTCAACTATGTTTGAAACGATAAAAAACGCCTTTCGCAATAAGGATATCAGAAAGAAGCTCTTACTGACTTTCCTTCTCCTTTTCGTGTTCCGTCTCGGGTGCTATATCCCCGTTCCGGGGCTTGTGCGCTCCAGTTTCGAGAATGCTATCACGGGGCCGAATGGTAACCAATTCCTCGCGCTCATGAGCGGCATCACAGGCGGTGCTCTTGCCAACGGTACGCTGTTTGCGCTCGGCATTGGGCCGTACATCAACGCATCCATTATCGTCCAACTCCTCACGGTCGGCATTCCCGCCCTCGAGAGATGGTCGAAACAGGGCGAAGAGGGAACGAAAAAGATCACAAATCTCACGCGTATCATCACGATCGTGCTCGCTGTTGTCCAGTCCATCGGCATCATCGTCCTGTTTGGTTCAAGTAACAGTGTCCAGAGTACGGTTGAAGGTGCGCAAGGTGCGATCAACACGAACCTGTTCTTCGGCCACTTGTGGCTTGCGGGCATTTTCATGACCGTCGTCTATACGGCGGGCGCGTGCCTCGTCATGTGGCTCGGCGAACGCATTACCGACCTCGGCGTCGGCAACGGCATTTCGCTCATCATCTTCATCGGCATTCTTTCGACGGCAGGTATCGCGATCGTCGAGAAGTTCAAGGTCGTGTTCGGTATTGCTGTCGATGTGTCAGGCAACCCTGTCTCGCAGGATGTTGGTCAGCTTTGGAACATCGCGCTCTTCATCGTCCTTACGGTCGTCATCTTCTTCGCGGTCACGTTCGTCGACCTCGCGGAGAGAAAGGTCCCGATCAACTATGCAAAACAGGTCCGCGGCAACAGGATGATGGCTGCGCAGTCCTCGTCGATCCCCATGAAGATCACGGGCGGCGGCGTCATGCCCCTCATCTTCTCGTTCGCGATCATCTCCTTCCCGTCCATGATCATGAGCCTCGTTCCCGCATGGAGCGACGAGCTTGCATGGTGGAGCGCAAACTTCTCGAGCGGTACCGTATGGTACATTCTCGTTTTGGCAGTCCTCATCTTCGCGTTTGCATTCTTCTACGCGCAGATCCAGTTCAATCCCGAGGACGTGGCGCGGAACATCCAGCAGAACGGCGGGTTTATCCAGGGGATCCGTCCCGGGAAGCCCACGGCGCAGTATCTCAATAAGATCAACAAGCGCATTACGCTGTTCGGCGCGATCTTCCTGACGCTCATGGCGTTCATTCCTTCCATCGCATTCGCATGGGCAGGACAGGACCTCGTGAACGTGTTCTCTACGACAGGTATCCTCATCGTTGTCGAGGTTGCGCTCGAGTTTGATAAGCAGTTGCAATCTCAGATCATGATGAAGAACTACAAGGGGTTCCTGAAATAATCAGCGAAACGCCTATAAGCGTCGCAATGCTTCGTCGCGCTTGCGTTTTCCTCGGTCACGTACGCTACAGTACACTCCCTTCGGAAAGCCGCGCGCTCCTTGCCTTGCTCGCTTCTCCGCGTTTTACGGTAACCTTCGTTCATTTCTTTGCTCGCCCCGCAGACGCGTCCCTTGCTTCCCCTTGCAGGGGAAGTACCCGCGCAGCGGGGGATAGGGTTTTGGAAAACCCCTCAGTCACGCAAGGGCGCGTGACAGCTCCCCTGAAAGGGGCGCCAAGTGGGTTACCGGCGTCATCCTGAGGGCAAAGCCCGAAGGATCCCGATAAACGGAGTCCTTCCTGTACAAATCATGGTGCGAGGCGGGTCGCCACCCGCCGCTGCACGCCCCCATTTGCCACACCACCGTAGGCTTAATGTCGGGGTGAGCGGAATCGAGCCGCAACTTGATATCCCAAAAAAAGTTGAATTCCTCGTTTGATTTATTTTCGAGCATACGGCAAAAGCCGCAGACGAGAAAAGAAATCAAACGAAACAGGCAAATCAAACAGGAGTCAATATGAATCTGATTCTTCTCGGCGCGCCCGGCGCAGGCAAGGGCACGCAGGCGACCAAGATCGCCGACCGCTACGGTCTCGTTCATATCTCCACGGGGGACATCTTCCGTGCAAACATCAAAATGGGCACGGAGATCGGCCTCCTCGCGAAGTCGTATACCGAACAGGGGCTTCTCGTTCCCGATGAGGTGACCTGTGCCATCGTCAAAGACAGGCTGACGTGGGAGGACTGCAAGAACGGGTATCTCCTCGACGGCTTCCCCCGCAACCTCTATCAGGCAGAGGAGCTCGATAAGTTCGCAAAGATCGACGGCGTCGTCAACATCAACATCGATCATAAACTCCTGATGGACCGTCTGTGCGGCAGAAGAGTCTGCAAGGAGTGCGGCGAGAGCTATCACGTCTCCTCTCTGAACGGCGAGACGAAGTGCGCACGCTGCGGCGGCGAACTTTACCAGAGAAAGGACGACAATCCCGAAACGGTCGGCGCCCGCCTTGCGGTCTATAACGAGCAGACGGCGCCCCTCATCGAATACTACACAAAGAAAGGCATCATCCTCAACGTCACGGGTACGGAAGCGCCCGCGGAAGTCCTCTTCGAGGACGTCAAGGCCGTGCTCGACCCTCTTTCGAAATGATCCGCGTCAAGAGCGAAGAAGAGATCGGACTCATGCGCGAACCCTGCCGCATCGTGCGGGACTGCCTCGCCTTTGTGGGGGAGCGCATCCGTGCCGGCATGACGACAAAGGAGGTCGACACCCTCGTCTATGACTTCATCAGGGCGAGCGGCGCGGAGCCAAGCTGCCTCGGCTACTACGGCTACCCCGCCTCCGCCTGCGTCTCCGTCAACGAGACCGTGGTGCACGGGATTCCGGACGGCAGAGTGCTCGAAGAAGGGGACATCGTCAGCGTCGACCTGTGCGCCTATAAAAACGGCTTCCACGGGGACGGCGCGAGGACGTTCAGGATCGGACGGGTGAGCGCGGAAAAAGACAAGCTCGTACGGGTCACCGAGGAGTGCTTCTTCAAGGGGATCGACGGGCTCAAAGCGGGAACGCCGCTCTATGACATCAGCTACCGCGTCCAGCAGCATGCGGAGGCGAACGGCTTCTCGGTCATCCGCTCCTACACGGGGCACGGGATCGGGAGAGAGATGCACGAGGATCCCTCCGTTCCGAACTTCGGAAGAAAGGGAACGGGGCCGCGTCTTCAGGCGGGGACGGTCATCTGCGTCGAACCGATGATCGCCGCGGGAGGCTGGCGCGTCCGTGTCCTCGACGACGGCTGGACGGCCGTCACGACCGACGGTAAGAGCGCCGCGCATTACGAAAATACCCTCGTCGTCCGCGAGGACGGCGTTGAGATCCTAACATTATAAGGCGAGGGAAATTTATGTCGAAAGACGACGTTATAGAAGCGGAGGGCAGGGTCATTGAGGCGCTCCCCAACGCAACTTTCAAAGTAAAGCTTTCAAACGGACACGTCATCACGGCGTACATTTCCGGGAAGCTGAGAATGAACTACATCCGTATCATCGAAGGCGACGCGGTAAAGCTCGAAATGAGCCCCTACGATTTGACGAAAGGGCGCATTACCTGGAGAAGCAAAAATTAGTATTTCGTTGAATTTCTTTTTTCGTTTGCGCCTTTGGGGCGCATGCTCAAAAATAAATTCAACGAGGAAAGTCACGTTTCTGGGATATTGAGTCACTGTCTCGTACGCTTGTCACGACAATAAGTCGAAGGGGTTCGACAAATTGAGTGGAGCGGTGCAATTCTGCTCAACAGTGCGGTGCACTGTGAGCTGCGCCGCGACAGGAGCGCTGGCAGCGCGACGTGCTTTGCGGCGGTCCCTGCCGCCCAAAGCGCTTAGGCAGGGAGACCCTGCCACGCGCAGTGATTCAGAAAGAGCAAGGCGTCATCCTGCTCCTCTACCACGTCATCCTGAGCGAAGCGAAGGATCCCGAAGAACGGAGTCCACCCCTTGCTCCCTTGTAGGGAAGTACCCGCGTAGCGGGGGATAGGGTTTCCCCCAAAACCCCTTCAGTCGCGCAAGGGCAGCGCGACAGCTCCCCCTCGAGGGGGAGCCAAGGGGACGAAAACAACCAAAATCAACAAAGAGGTAACATATCATGAAAGTCAGACCTTCCGTAAAACCCATGTGCGACAAGTGCAAGGTCATCAAGAGAAACGGCAAAGTTATGGTGATTTGTTCCAAAAACAAGAGTCACAAGCAAAGACAAGGCTGAAAATCAGTTGACTTGTCCGAAAAAATTTGGTATAATTTTCCTTACGGTTCGGATAACCGCAAAGAAAATAAGCGAATGAAGCTGAATTTCCGCACGGCCATGTGCGGAAAGTCGGCTTGCTTTGCGTCTTAAACGAAAAATCCGAAAACAACACGCTTTCCCGCCGGGGCATTTTCCACTGCCGAGGGGGTCTGCGGAAACACATACAAAAAAATTTTTCAGATTCAAACACGGAGGTTAGAAATCAATGGCACGTATTGCCGGTGTGGATTTGCCGAGAGAAAAGAGAATCGAAATCGGTCTCACCTACATTTACGGAATCGGTCTCACCACGTCCAAGAAGATCCTTGCGGAGACGGGCATCAATCCCGATACGCGCGTCAAGGATCTCGATGAAAACGACGTATCCAAACTCAGAGAGTATATCGATCACCACTATACGGTGGAGGGCGAACTCAGAGGACAGGTGAGCCTTAACATCAAGCGTCTGATGGAAATCGGATGCTATCGCGGCGTTCGCCACAGAAAGGGTCTGCCCGTCCGCGGACAGAGCACCAAGCGCAACGCGAGGACGCGTAAGGGTCCCCGCCGCACCGTTGCGAACAAGAAGAAGTAAGGAGAATGACACATGGCTGATAAGAGAAAGACAGTCTCGCGCGGCAAGCGCAGAGAAATCAAAAAGGTTGACAGGGGGCAGGTCCATATCCAGTCCACTTTCAATAATACGCTCGTCACCATCACCGATATGAGCGGAAATGCGATCTCGTGGTCGAGCGCGGGCTCTCTGGGCTTCAAAGGTTCCAGAAAAGGCACGCCGTTCGCCGCACAGATGGCGACCGAAACGGCAGCGAAGGCTGCGAAAGAGCACGGTCTCCGCTTTGTCGAAGTCTATGTAAAGGGTCCCGGCGCGGGAAGAGAGTCCGCGATCCGCGCGCTCGCGAACTGCGAGCTCGAGGTCACGCTCATCTCCGACGTTTCGCCCATCGCCCACAACGGCTGCCGCCCGCCCAAGCGCAGAAGAGTATAACAGGAGGAATCAGAGATGGCAGTTTACAGAGACGCAAAATGCAAACTTTGCAGAAGAGAGGGCGCAAAGCTCTTTTTGAAGGGCGAGAAGTGCTACATGGAAAAGTGCCCTTTCAATAAGCGGCCCCTTCCTCCCGGACAGCACGGCGCAGGCAGAAAGAAGGTATCCGAATACGGCTTGCAGCTTCGCGAGAAGCAGAAGACAAAGCGTATCTACGGCGTACAGGAAGGCCAGTTCCGCCACTACTATGAAGTTGCGGACAGAATGAAGGGCATCACGGGCGAAAACATGCTCTCCCTTCTCGAAAGAAGGCTCGACAACGTGATCTACCGCATGGGGATCGGCGTGTCCCGTACGCAAGCGAGACAGCTCGTCAACCACGCACACTTCACGGTCAACGGCAGGACGGTCACCGTTCCTTCTTACAGCGTGAAGGCGGGGGACGTCATCGCCGTCAAAGAAAACCGTAAAGACAACAAATTCTTTGAGCAGATCAAAGGGATGAAGGTCGCAAACATGCCCAAGTGGCTTGAATTCGATCCGGAGAAGCTGGAAGGCAAAGTCTTGGCGCTTCCTACCCGCGAGGACGTCGACAGCCAGATCGCGGAGCATATGATCGTCGAGTTGTACTCCAAGTAATCGAATAAGGAGGTAGCCCCTATGATTGAAATGGATATGCCCAAAATCGAGGTCACGGAGAACGATGCAAAGTCCTATGCAAAGGTCGTCGTGGAACCGCTCGAAAAGGGGTTCGGTCTTACGATAGGCAACTGTCTGAGAAGAATTCTGCTCTCCGCACTTCCCGGAGCGGCGGCGCAGGGGATCAAGTTCATGGACGGGACCGTCAAGCACGAGTTTTCCTCCATCCCCGGGGTCAAAGAGGACGTTACCGAGATCATCCTGAATCTCAAACTTCTTGCAATCAAGACGAGAGTTACCGATAAGGACTATACCAAGACACTTCGTCTCACCGTGGAAGGCCCCGCTGTGGTTACCGCCGCGGACATCTCACAGGACGCTGAGGTGGAGATCATCAATTCCGACCAGTACATCTGCACGGTGGACGCGGGCGGAAAGCTGGATATGGAGATCACGATCGGGCGCGGGAGAGGATATCACCCCGCAAAGGACAACAAGCAGCCCGTCATCGACTACATTCCCATCGACTCTATCTACACGCCCGTGCAGAAAGTCAACTATCAGGTGGAGCCTGCCCGTGTCGGCCAGAACATCGACTACGACCGTCTGACGATCGAAGTCTGGACGGACGGCACCTTCTCGGGGAAAGAGATCGTGTCGCTGGCCGCAAAGATCATGCAGGATCACATCAGTCTGTTCGTCAATCTCTCGGATACCATCAAGGATATGGATATCCTCGTCAAGACGGACGACGATAAACAGCAGCAGATCCTCAATATGAAGATCGAGGAAATGGATTTTTCGGTCCGTTCCTACAACTGTCTCAAACGCGCAAACATTCACACCGTGGAAGACCTGATCCGCAAGACGGAGGACGAGATGCTCAAGGTGAGAAACCTCGGCAAGAAATCGCTCGACGAAGTCATGCAAAAACTCGAACAGTACGGTCTTTCGCTCGAAAAAAAGGAGGATTAAAAGATGCCCGGTAAACTTGGCAGAACAACGGAGCAGCGGCTCGCAATCTTGAGGAATCAGGCGTCGCAGCTCCTTTGGTACGGAAAAATCGAAACGACGGCGGCGAGAGCGAAGCAGCTCCGTTCGTATGTCGAAAAGCTCATCACGAAGGCGGTCAACACCTACGACGACGTCGTCGAGGTAGAGGTCGTCGCGAAGGACAAGAAAGGCAAGGAAGTGAGGACGAAGACCTACAAGGACGGTCCCAAAAAGCTTGCCGCCCGTCGCGCCGTCATGGCGAAGACGTACGATCTTCAGGAGATCAAGGAATTCCACGAAAAGAAGAGCGATTACAAAAAGCGCACGCAGAAGCACGAACATCCCCTGATGGAGAAACTGTTCGACGAGCTTGCGCCCAAGTACGCCCAGAGGAAGGAAGAGCTCGGACAGGGCGGCGGATACACGAGGATCTATCTCCTCGGCGAGCGCCGCGGCGACGGCTCCGAGACCGCAATCATCGAACTTGTGTAACATTTCACGGAAGACCACCCTTTGGGGTGGTTTTTTGTTCATCCTGAGCATGTCTCCCGCGTCATCCTGCCCCGCGCGCATTCTATTACACTAAGCGCGGCACGAGCGGGCACCGCCCGCGAAGTAGCGCAGCGAAGGATCCCGAAGATCCAGCCCGGACTCTCATCCTCGGGATTCTTCCCCTTCGACTACGCTCAGGGTCAGAGTGACGCGTTGGCATGCCCCCTCCCAAGGGGAGGAGCGGCGCAATTTTGCTCAACAGTGCGGTGCACTGTGAGCTGCGCCGCGACAGGAGGCGTGGCCTCGCCGACGGGGTTGCGGCGGTCCCTGCCGCCGCAACGGGTAGGGGGGGCAATGATTCTGATTACAACGCGATGAGGAACGACACCCCCTCAGTCGCGCAAGGGCACATTCGGAATAAATTTTCCGCTGTCAAGGAAAAATGCTTGACAGGCGATGTGTTCTTTGGTATAATGACAATCGGAGCACAGAATGAAAGATCTCAGATATCTGCAATTGTGGGATGCGTACGGTCCGCTCCTCACCGAAACGCAGCGGGAGATCTGCGAGAAATATTATCTCTACGATCTTTCCCTTACGGAGATCGCCGAAGAGAAGGGGATCACCAAACAGGCCGTCTCCGACGCGCTGAAAACGGGCCGTGAGCTCCTCGATTCCTACGAAGAGAAACTGCATTTCAACGAACAGAACCAAGCATATTCGCTCGAAGTCTCGTTCATGATGACGGACGTGACGCGTGCGCTCGAAGAATTCAAGGCAAACCATCCCGAATTTGGGCGGGAGATCGACGATATCATCGGAAAAGTCAGGGTCGGCGAAACGGTCGATCTTGACAAAGAGGAGAATTGAATGGCGCTCTTTGCATCGCTCTCGGAGCGGCTCAACCATATCTTTTCAAAACTCACAAAGCGCGGGAAACTCACCGAGCTCGAGATAAAACAGGCGATGCGCGAAGTGCGCATTGCGCTTTTGGAAGCGGACGTCAACCTGAAAGTCGCCAAAAACTTCATCGCGGAAGTCAGCGAGAAGGCGGTGGGGCAGCAGGTTCTGCAAAGCCTCAACCCCGCCCAGCAGGTCATCAAGATCGTCAACGAGGAGCTCATCGCCCTCATGGGCTCGGGCAACGCCAAGCTCGAAGTGAGTTCCAGGCCCCCGACGGTCATCATGATGTGCGGGCTTCAGGGCGCGGGCAAGACGACGATGTGCGCAAAACTTGCCGTCCAGCTCAAAAAACAGGGCAAAAAGCCCCTTCTCGTCGCTTGCGATATCTACCGTCCCGCGGCAATCGAACAGCTCAAAGTCGTCGGCGGAAAGGCGGGTGCGGAAGTCTTTGAACGGGGCACGCAGGCGCCCCCGAAGACGGCAAAGCAGGCCGTCGAATATGCGCAGAAGATGGGGTTCGACACCGTCGTCATCGATACGGCGGGACGGCTCCATATCGACGAAAAGCTCATGCAGGAGCTTGAGGAGATCAAGAAGGAAGTCGAGGTGACGGAGATCCTTCTCACCGTGGACGCTATGACGGGGCAGGACGCCGTCAACGTTGCCGAAACCTTCAATTCCCGCCTCGACGTGACGGGCGTGATCCTCACCAAGCTCGACGGCGACACCCGCGGCGGCGCATGTCTTTCCATCAAAGCCGTGACGGGGAAGCCCATCAAATTCATCGGCGTGGGCGAGAAGATCACCGATCTCGAACCCTTCTATCCCGACCGCATGGCGTCGAGGATCTTGGGGATGGGGGACGTTCTTTCCCTTATCGAGAAGGCGCAGGAAGCCGTTACGGAGCAGCAGATCAAGGACATGGAGCGCAAGATGCGCGAAAATTCCTTTACGCTGACCGACTATCTCACCCAATTCGAGACGCTGAAAAAGATGGGCGGTGCGGGAGCGCTCATGAGTATGCTGCCCGGCGCCGGGAAAATGAAGCTCAAAGAGGGGGACGTGGACGAGAAAAAGATCGAACGCATCCGCGCGATCATCCTCTCCATGACGCCCAAAGAGCGGGACAATCCACAGATCATCAACGCCTCGCGTAAGCGCAGGATCGCTTTGGGCTCGGGCACGACGGTGCAGGAGATCAACCAGCTTCTGAAACAGTTCGATCAGACAAAGGAGCTCATGAAGCGGTTCCGCGGCGGAAAGAAGATGAAGATGCCGTTTTGACGGTTTCGCAAATTTCTTTGCTTGCCCCGCTCGCTTCGCATAAGGCCTACC
>CANPYD010000028.1 GCA_947587775.1 uncultured Clostridia bacterium | reverse complement strand
TTCTTTATGATTTGAGTGCCCTGCGGGCGGCATATCAAGGTCAAAGAAATTTGCGAGGGGTCAAGATTTTTGCCTTGAAAATGCGATTCGGCCGACCCTTTTCTGTTTTACACGACATGAAGCCGAAAGGGTTCGGCAAATTGAGTCGCCCACGGCGGAAGTGAATTCCGCCTAAGGCAAGTAAGTTTGGAACTTGTTTCGCAAATTTCTTTATGATTTGAGTGCCCTGCGGGCGGCATATCAAGGTCAAAGAAATTTGCGAGGGGTCAAGATTTTTGCCTTGTAAAAGCGCAGCGGGGGATAGGGTTTTTGAAACCCCTCAGTCACGCAAGGGCGCGTGACAACGTCTCATGCGGGTAGAGACCCGCGTAACATCGCGCCCGAGATGTCTCGACAAGCTACTTCGCACTTCTATTGTGCTACTAAGGGCGGCACGAGCGCTGCTCTTGGCGCGAAGTTACGAGACAGTGACCCAATATCCCAGAAGCGTAACTTTCCTCGCTCGTATTTGTTTTGCGCGCGCGCCTTGTCGGCGCGCGCGCAAAACAAATCGAGCGAAATAAAAACGAATGTATAATCCTTTTCAAACCGCTCACACTGCTTGCAGGAGGCAAGTAATGGTCATTGCAAACATCATCTCTTATATCCTTGTACTGACGGGTGCGCTGAACTGGGGACTCTTCGGGATCTTCAACTTCAATCTCGTGTCCGCGATCTTCCAGGGGCCGAGGGCGGTCGGTTCGATCATCGTCTATTCGTTGATCGCGCTTGCGGCGCTCTGGCTCATCATCTCGCCGATCATCACGAACGGCATGCTGAAGCTCCAAGGGAACAGAGAAGCACGCGAGACGAACGCGTAAAACGCTGTGCGGCTGCGGACGGGCATAAACGTTGCCCCGTCCGCATTTTTTATAGTATGAATCTGTGCGATCTGAAACGGGGAAAGAGCGCAGTCGTGCTCAAAGTCACGCAGGACGAGGCGGTACGCGAGCGGCTCCGTGCGCTCGGCATCTATACGGGTGCGAAGATCCGTCTTTTGAAAGTTTCTCTCTTCAAACGGACCTTCCTTTTGCAGGCGGGATCGAGCAAAGTCGCACTCGGAAGAGAGGTCGCGGCGGGGGTGCGGATATGGGCAACGTGAGCCTTCTCCTCGTGGGGAACCCGAATGCGGGGAAGAGCACTCTCTTCAATGCGCTCACGGGCGGGCACGCCAAGGTCGGGAACTGGCACGGCGTCACGGTCGGCGTGCTCGAACGGGAGACGGTGATCGGCGGGAAAAAGTACACCGTGTGCGATCTTCCCGGCATCTATGCCCTCGACAGCATGAGCATGGAGGAAAAGATCACCCGCGACTACCTCGCCGCGCACGGGGACGCCGTCCTGCTCTTTGTCGCGGAGTGCGCGGAGCTGAAACGGGCGCTGCCCCTCTTTTTTTCTGTCGCAAAGGGGAGAAAGTGCGTGCTCGTGCTCACCAAACGCAAGCGGTTCGGGCGGGAAGGGGGCACGTTAGATGAGGGTGCGCTCTCCGCGCGGCTCGGTATTCCCGTCCTGCTTTCGGAGGGGAAGGGTCTGAAAGAGCGGCTCTCCGATGCCTTAAAGGAAGCGGGGGAACCCGTCTGCGCAGACATCCGGGACATTTATACGCCCGTCAAAGAGGGCTTGACGAGGGCGGACAGGGCGCTTCTCAACGGCTTCGTGTGCGTGCCGCTCTTTTTGGCTCTGCTCCTTGCGGTCTTTTTCGTGACCTTCGCCCCCGGGCTGCCGGGCGACCTTTTCAAGACAAAAATCGAATATCTTTTCTCGGATTTTTTGGGGGGATATGCGGAGAAGATCCCTTCCGCCGCCGTGCGATCGCTGGTGAGGGACGGCATTCTCGGGGGGCTCGGAAGCGTGCTGTGCTTTCTCCCGCAGATCGCCCTCTTGTACTTTTTTCTCATTCTGTTTGAGGAAAGCGGACTGCTCAGCCGCCTTGCCTATCTCACGGACGGACTGTTTTCACGCGTTGGGCTCAACGGAAGGGCTGTTTTTTCGCTGTTGATGGGATTCGGCTGTACCGCCGCCGCCGTGCTCACGACGCGTGGGCTGGACGATAAAAAGATGCAGCGGCGCGCCATTCTGTGCCTTCCCTACATCCCTTGCAGTGCCAAATTGCCCGTATTTTTGACGCTCGCCTCTTCCTTTTTCGAAAACCCCTTCCCCGCCGTCGTGGGGCTGTATGTTGCGGGGGTCTTATTGAGCCTCTGCGTGGCGCGGCTCATGCGGGGGAAGCGTCCGCTCTTTCTGATGGAGCTCGCCCCCCTGCAGCTCCCGAGGCCGCTTTTTGTCTTAAAAGGCTTGCTCTTTCAGATCAAACAGTTTATAATAAAGACGGCAACGGTCATTTTAGCGTTTCTGATGCTCTCGTGGCTGCTCTCTTCCTTCGATTTTTCCTTTCACTTCTGCGAACCGGACGGGAGCATGCTCGCCGCGATCTGCGGGGGACTCAAATGGCTGTTTGCGCCCGCGGGCATGGGGGACTGGCGGATCGCCTATGCCGCGCTCTCGGGACTCGTCGCGAAGGAGAACGTCGCGGGGGCGATCGAGATGTTTTTCGGACAATTTCCGTTCGGTGCGGCGAGTGCGGCGGCGTTTTCGGTGTTCATTCTCACCTGTTCGCCCTGCGTTTCCGCCGTTGCGGCGACGGCACGGGAAGTCGGCTGGAAGCGAGCACTGCTCTATGCACTGTTCCAGACGGTCTCCGCCCTGCTCTTTTGCTATCTCACCTACTTTCTGATGCGCGGCGGGATCGTGTATGCGCTCCTTTTGGCGATCCCCGTCGCCGCACTGCTTCTTGCGAGGTCTGCCTTTGAAAGAATACACCGTACAAGAGGACGCCACCCTCAAAAAATTCACCGATGAAGTCTGCGCGCAGGCGTCGTTTGCCTTCCGTACCCTTCTCAAAGAGAAGAAGATCCGCGTCAACGGCGAACGGGTTGGGCGGGACGTCCCGCTTTATAGCGGCGACCGCGTGCAGTACTTCCTCACCCCCGCGCAGGAGCAAAAAAGGGTGTTTACCCTTCTCTATGAGGACGAAAATATCGCCGTCATCGATAAGGAGAGCGGCGTCAATGCCGAAGCGGTCTGTTCTGCGCTGAGCGGGCAAGGCGCCCGTCTCGTCCACCGCCTCGACCGCAATACGGAGGGCTTGATGATCCTCGCAAAGAACGACGCTGCCGAGGAAGCGCTCCTTCGTGCGTTCCGTGAAAGACGGGTGCAGAAGGTCTATCTCGCTGTCGTCGTCGGCAATGTGAAAGCCGCCCATGCCGTCGAAGAGGCGTACCTTGTCAAGGACGAACGTGCGGCGCGGGTGAGCGTTTCATCCTCTCCCAAGGGAGAGAAGATCGTCACGGAATATGAAGTTTTGGAGCGGAAGGGGGGATTTTCCCTGCTCCGCGTGACTCTTCACACGGGCAAGACGCACCAGATCCGCGCCCACCTTGCCTTTCTCGGCTATCCCGTCCTCGGGGACGAAAAATACGGGGCGGAAGAGGTGAACCGCGCCTATCATGCGAAGCGGCAGAGGCTCCTCTCCAAGGAAATGACCCTGAATCTGAGCGGAGAGCTCGCCTATCTCAACGGAAAAATCTTTGTTTCGCCCAAAAATCTTTTGATTCCGCAGGAAAACGCTTGACAGCGTTTTTTTGTTGTGGTAATATATGAACAGTTATTCATATATTGATATAGGAGCAAATATGACAATCTGCAATCATGAAGAAGAACATCTGCAAGCAGCGGAGCGGGCGAAGAGGAGCATGCCGAAGGAAGAGGACGTCATGCGGGTCGCCGCGTCCTTCAAGGCGATCTCCGAGCCCTGCCGCCTCAAGATTTTGTTTGCCCTGCGGCACGGAGAAATGTGCGTTTTGCACATCGTCGGGGCGGTTGGGGGCACGCAGAGCGCGGTCTCGCACCAGCTCAGGATCCTCAAGGCGAACGGCGTCGTCAAGTCGAGAAGGGAGGGGCAGAATATCCTTTATTCCCTCGACGATGAGCACATTCTCGCCGTTCTCGAGCTCGCCTGCGCACATTTGCATTGCCACATCTGAGGGAATTTTATGGAAAAAGTCATCAAAATCAAGAATTTAGACTGCGCAGCATGCGCGGCGGAACTTTCCGAAGAGCTCCAAGAGATCGAGGGGGTGAACGCCGCAACGGCGGATTTCATCAACCAGCGCGTGTCGCTCTCCTATGAGAGTGCGGAGGCGCTTGAAAAGGCGATCGGCGTCATTGCGGGCTTCGAGGAAGTGGAGATCGTGGACGGGAATGCGCCCGAAAAACGGGAGAGCCGTCTCAAAGAGATCCTCTCCATCGCGATCTCGGCGGCATTCTTTGTCGCGGGGCTCATCCTCACGATTTTCGGCGGCGATGGCCGCTTGGTTTTTTGCCTCCGCGTGAGTTTCTGGATCGCATCCTTCCTTGCCGCGGGCTGGGAAGTCGGCTTTAACGCGGGGAAAAATGCCGTGCGCGCCTTCAAGGGCGGGTTTCATCCTTCCGTGCTCCTCGACGAGAATCTCCTGATGCTCGTCGCGGCGGTCGGGGCGATCGCGATCGGGGAGTATATGGAAGCGGCGGCGGTCGTCCTGCTCTATCAGATCGGGGAGCTCTTGCAATCGGTCGCGGTCGGCTCCTCGCGTGGGGCGATCAAACGCCTCATGGAGATGAAGAGCGACAGCGCGATCCGCCTCACCGACGGCGGACAGGAAGAGGTGGAGCCCGAAGCGCTCGAAGCGGGCGATCTCATTCTCATCCGCCGCGGCGACAAAGTGCCCGTGGACTGCATCATGACGGAGGGGGAGAGCGAACTCGACACGAAATCCCTTACGGGGGAGAGCTATTTAAGAGAGGTCAAGGCGGGCGACGAACTCCTTGCGGGGTGCGTCAACGAGGGGAACGCCTTTTCGGCGCGCGTCCTTCGCCCCTATACGGAGAGCGCGGTCGCAAAGGTTCTGGAACTCGTCGAAAATTCTTCCGCTTCCAAGGCGAAACCCGAAAAGTTCATCACAAAGTTTGCGCGGATCTATACGCCCGTCGTCGTGCTTCTCGCCGTGCTGATTGCCGTGATCCCGCCCCTCTTCCAAAATTTCAATTTTGCGGAATGGCTGGTGCCCGCGATCGAATTTCTCGTCATTTCCTGTCCCTGTGCCCTCATCATCTCGGTGCCGCTCACCTATTTTTCGGGCGTGGGCGCGCTCGCCCGCGTCGGCGTTCTGACGAAGGGAGCGGTCTGGCTGGATAAGCTCGCGGCGGTGAAGGTCGCCGCCTTCGATAAGACGGGGACGCTCACCGAGGGGAAATTCTCGGTCGCAAGCGCGGAAGGCGGGGAGAACGTTCTCCTCTATGCCGCCGCCGCCGAAAAAAATTCTTCCCATCCCCTCGCGCAGGCGTTCGCAACCATCGATACCCCGTATGTCGCGGAACACGTCGAGGAGATCGCGGGCATGGGGATCGCATGCGAGATCGGAGGCAACCATGTCCTCGTCGGCTCTTCGCGGCTTCTGCGCGGACATGGGGTGGAGGTAGAGGAGAGCATTTCGGACATGGTAACCGTCTACGTTGCGGAAAACGGCGTCTTGCTCGGAAAGATCGGGATCTCGGACATGGTGCGCCCCGGGGCGGCGGAGGCCCTCTCTTCCCTCAAAAAGACGGGGGTGAAGAAGATCGCGGTTCTGACGGGCGATACGGCGGAACGCGCCGCGGAGACGCTCAAAGGGTTGCCCGTGGACGAGGTCTGCGCGCGGCTGCTTCCCGACGAAAAGCCGCTCCGTGCGGGAGAGCTGAAACAAGAGGGGACCCTCCTCTACGTCGGAGACGGCATCAACGATACGCCCGTCATGGCGATGAGCGACGTCTCTGCGGCGATGGGGGGACTCGGGAGCGACGCGGCGATCGAGGCGAGCGATTTCGTCCTCGCGGGCGACGACCTCTCCGCTCTGCCCAAGGCGGTACGGGGCGCCAAAAAGACGCGCAAGATCGTTGCGGAGAACATCGTCTTCTCGATCGCGGTCAAAATTGCGCTCATGGCCGTCTCTCTCGCCGCGACGGCGACGGGCGCGTTTGCCCTTCCCATCTGGGCGGCGGTGTTCGGCGACGTCGGCGTGATGCTGCTCGCCGTGCTCAACTCCATGCGCATGCGTCGCAGACTTTCCTGACTTTGCCGCAAGAAAAAACGGAGCAGAAAAACGGAAAATATTTGACAAAGGGTTTTTTCGGTGATATAATTCGCCCCAAAGGGGGTAACTTATGAAACGGATCTTTCATCTTCTGATGGCGGGGCTCCTCGGGACGGCGATGCTTCTCGGCACGGCGGCTTGCGGCTCCGAGACGGGGAAAAGCCCGAGCGGCGATCAAAACGAACAGAATTCGGGCAATGGCGAGCAAGGCGAACAAGGCGAACAGGGTTCGGGCAGCGGCGAACAAGGAGAACAAGGCGAACAAGGAGAACAAGGCGGACAGGGCGGACAGGAAGAAGAGCCCTCTCAGCCAGAATACGACAGAGAGGCGCCCGCGTTCGACAACGCACAGGCGACGCTCACCGTCGGCGGCGTTCCCGAACAGAATGCCGAGATCTCAAGCGAGCTCTTCGGCGTCTTTCTCGAAGATATCAACTTCGCCTCGCAGGCGCTCGACGATAATCTCGTCGTCAACGGGTAATTCTCTTCCCGCTACGGCGGCAGGAATTACGGCTGGAAGGCGGAAAAGGCGACGCTCACCGTCACAACGGAGAATAGCCTTCTCGGCGACGATTTTCGCGACTACAACGGCACAAACAGCGTCGCATCCTATGCGCTTGTCGAGGCGCAGGCGGGCGGATACGTCGAAAACAGCGGCTATGTGCCCGTTCCCATGGCGGTGCAGGAGGGGGCGGAATACATCTTCTCCGCATATATCAGGGCGGAGGGCGTCACGGAGATGTCCTTTTCCGTGACGGACGGCACGCAGGACTACGCCGCCGGGAGCGTCCTTCTCGAAGAGGGCGGCGGATGGGTCAAATATGTCCGCAGAGTGAAGGCGTCGGGCACGGCGTCGGAGGGGCTCAAGCTCCGTCTCACCTTCTCGCAAGCGGGGACGGTGGGGCTGGACGGGGTCTCCTTTGAGACGACGGATTCCACCGTCGGCATCAAAAATTACTTATATGACGCCGTGAAGGAGCTTTCTCCCAAGTTTGTCCGCTTCCCCGGCGGGTGCATCATTGAGGGCGAAAATCTCGAACAGGCATACGACTGGAAAAATTCGATCGGCGCCGTCGCGAGCGGGAATCAAAGCGGCGAGGACACCGTTCCCGCGTTCACCTATCTCCTGAATACCGAGGACGGGAAAGCGGCGGAAGAGGTCACGACGTACGGCGAGGCGGTCACCCGCAAGATCAATACCGACCTCTGGGAAAACAACGGGACGCAGTACTATCAGATGGAGTACGGGATCGGCTTCTATGAATACTTTTTGCTCTGCGAATCGCTCGGGGCGTCCGCGCTTCCCGTCGTCAATTGCGGGTTGAGCTGTCAGGGGCAGGCGTACCCCGGTGCGCCGCTCGCGGGCAGACACGGCAACTATGTCGCGGATTACATCCGGGACGCCGCCGATCTCATCGAGTTCGCCAAGGGGGACAAGAACACGGAGTGGGGCTCCGTCCGCGCCGCGATGGGGCACGAAGCTCCCTTCGAGATGAACTACATCGGCATCGGCAACGAACAGTGGGATGCGGGTACGGCGCAGTCCGACTACTATGAGAGCTACTACGAGAAATTCCTCGAGGACAAGGCGTTCATGGCGGCATGCAAAAAGTACGGCGTGCAGCTCATCGTCGGGAATCATCAACAGCTCATCCACTGCGAGGGCTCGATCGACTTCGCGACGGGTCAGCCCCGCACGTCGGGCGTCGCAAAGGACGCCGCGATCGCCTATCGGAACAAGGGCAAGATCACGGCGCTCTCCGAATACGGGATCCACGATCAGCATTACTACAACAGCCCCGTCGATTTTCTCCTTCACACCAAGATGTATGATCACTACGTCCGCGAGGGGAACGACCGCTATGAAGTCTTTGTCGGGGAATACTCCGCCAACAACAATTTCAAGGAATCGGGGAACTTCAACACCCTCTACGAGACGAATAACTGGTTCTCGGCGCTCAGCGAAGCCGCCGCGATGACGGGCTTCGAGCGGAACGGCGATATCGTCAGGCTCGCCGCCTATGCGCCCATGTTTGCGCCCGTTGACCCGCAGTACCGCCATTGGGGCGTCGATATGATGCTCTTCACGAACACTTAGCTCGTCCGTACGGCAAATTACTACGTCCAGCAGCTCTTTATGCAGAATACGGGCTCCAAGAAGCTCGACGCTTCCCTCAAGTACGCGGACGGATATGCTTCGACGGTGAAAATTTCGGGCTCAGAGAAGAGCGTCAATGTAGACAAGCTCTACTATGTAACCAGTCTCGACGAGGCGACGGGAGATATCATTGTCAAGATCGTCAACGCCGCGGAGACGACCGTACGGCTCAATATCGACCTCGGCGACGCGGAGATTTCGGGGATCGCGGATGTTACGCGGCTCTCGGCGGACAGAAAGGATGTGAATACGCTCGAGGATACGCCCGTTCTTCCCAGAACTTCTTCGATCGGCGGATTTACGGACGGCGTGATCGGACTCTCCCTCACCCGCTCGAGTGTGACCTGCGTGCGCATCCATACCAAGTGATCGAGGCATAGGACAAAACCTCTCTTTCATACAATGGAAGAGAGGTGGAACATGCTGGAACTTTTTTATGCCGTCCTCGGACGGCTTTTCTTTTTTACGGGCGGCGTCTCGGACGGAAGCTCTTACCCCAAGCCTCTCTCCAAAGAGGACGAAGAGAAGTATCTCGCCTTGGCGCGGCAGGGAGATAAGCATGCGAAGGATATGCTCGTCAAGCACAACATGCGGCTGGTGGCGCACATCGTCAAGAAATATACGGGGGCGGCGGAGACGGACGACATGATCTCCGTGGGCTCCATCGGGCTCATCAAGGCGATCAACACCTATGAGCCCGGGCACGGCACCCGCCTTGCGACCTATACGGCGCGCTGTATCGAGAACGAGATCCTGATGCTCATCCGCGCAGGCAAAAAACATCGGGGCAATATGTCCCTGTCCGATCCCGTCGGCACGGACAAGGACGGCAACGAGCTCACGCTCATGGATCTTCTCTTTGAGAAGGAAGATAAGATCTTCGGGAGCGTCGAGCGCAGCATTATGCAGGAAAAATTCCTCTCCGCCATCAGGGAACTGCTTTCGGAACGGGAAATGCAGATCGTGTGCATGCGCTATGCGCTCACGGGGGAAGCGCCGCTCGCCCAGCGGGAAGTGGCGTTGAAGCTCAGGATCTCGCGCTCCTATGTCTCGCGGATCGAGAAGCGCGCCCTCGAAAAACTGCGCGCGGGATTGAAGCGGGAAGATTTTTTGAGCGAATGATTTGGGGGACATCGGGAACTTGCTTTTCGAATGCTCCGTCTCCTTCGATCAAACATTTGACTTCACGGAAGAAAAATCATATAATGAACAAAAACACACGAGAGGTGCGCATATGAGCGTGACAGAATTCTTCGGTGAAAACGTATTCAACGACGAAGTGATGAAAAACTCCCTGCCGAAGGAAGTGTATAAGTCTTTGCGGAAGACGGTCGACGAGGGCGAACCCTTGGATACTTCCATCGCGGGCGCCGTCGCCAACGCCATGAAGGACTGGGCGGTGAAAAAGGGGGCGACCCATTACACCCACTGGTTCCAGCCGCTCACCAATCTCACTGCGGAAAAGCACGACAGCTTTATCGAGCCCTCGGGGGACAAAGTCATCATGCAGCTGACGGGAAAGAGCTTGATCGTCGGCGAGCCCGACGCCTCTTCCTTCCCCTCGGACGGCATGCGCGCGACGAGCGCCGCCCGCGGCTACACGGCGTGGGATCCGACCTCTCCCGCCTTCGTCAAAGAGGGGACGCTGTATATCCCGACCGTCTTTGTCTCCTACACGGGGGAGACGCTCGACAAAAAGGCGCCCCTTCTGAAGTCCATGACCGCGCTCGACCTGCAAGCAAAGCGCCTTCTGAAGCTGTTCGGCGTCGAATGCAGAAAGGTCTCCACGACGGTGGGGCCCGAACAGGAGTACTTTCTCATCGACGAGGATGTGTATCTCAAAAGAAAGGATCTTATTTTGACGGGAAGGACGCTGTTCGGCGCACCGCCTTCCCGCGGGCAGGAGATGGACGATCATTATTTCGGCTCTCTCAAGACCCGCGTCTCCGAATATATGCGCGATCTCGACGAGACGCTCTGGCGGTACGGGATCTTTGCGAAGTCCAAACACAACGAGGTCGCCCCCGCCCAGCACGAGCTCGCCCCCGTCTTTACGTCGGCAAACGTCGCCGTGGACGCCAACCAGCTCACCATGGAACTCATGAAAAAGACGGCGCAGAAGCATCACCTCGTCTGCCTTCTCCACGAGAAGCCCTTCGATGGGGTGAACGGTTCGGGCAAGCACAACAA
>CANPYD010000027.1 GCA_947587775.1 uncultured Clostridia bacterium | reverse complement strand
CCTACGGGGGGAGGCTCCGCCATAGGCGGTGGTGGGGGGAAACCTGCCCCCTTTGAAGGGGGCGGGTGGCGCGCGTAGCGCGTCAGGTGGGGGTTGACCCCATTCACCTTATTCCCCCCCATTCGTCACGGCTATGCCGTGCCACCTTCCCCCCCGAAGGGGGAAGGCTTGATTTATACCCGCGTGTCTCTTCGGGCGAGGACTTCGCCGGTTTCGCTGTCGAGAAGAAGAGACAGCGTTTCGCCGTCGCGATCAATGATCCCGACATAGTAATAGTTTTTATCCCTCCGCAGAAGCCGCACATGAAATTCGCCGCAAAAGGAGCCGCCGCTCGTCATACGCTCGATCCGTTCGCTCTCCGCCTCGATCGCACACCCGAGCGCGTCCTCTACGCTCAAAGTATTCTCGTTTTTGACGGACGTTGCGGTGATCTCCCGTTTCTCTTCTCCCCACGAGACGGTGACGGAGACGGTCTTATCGGGGAACGCGTCGACGCTCTCCGAAAGATAGTAATCCGCAAAGGCGTTGCGGTAAGACATTTCGCCCCCGATTTTCCCCGTGCCCATGTCGAGTTCGACGGTATACTCGTCCGAAAGTTTCTCTGCGGGGATGAGGGAGATCTCGACGATGTCGCTCTTCGGGCAGGCGATCCCGTCCAAGCCGAAGGGGTACTCCCGCGAGACGCAGGAGACGGTGACGGTGAATTCTTCCGTCTCGGCGCGGAAGATATCCGATTTTGCTTCGGAGATGTGGGCTGTATAATCGTAGTTCCCGCCGCAGGCGGCGAGCGTGGGCAGGAGCGCCATCACAAGTAAAAAGGGAATCAAACGTTTTTTCATGCTTTATCCTTATGAAAAAACAGCTTGCTTCATGACTTTTTGTGTCGATACGGTTGCTTTTTTTTCGGAGGTATGATAGAATGGGAAAAATCACACGAAGGATGTTTTAAGATACGGCATGAAGAGACTTATCCTGAAAACCGCGGCGATCACGCTCGCTGCGATCATCCTTTTGGGAGCGTTGCTCCTTCTCATTCTCTCTTTTGCTGCGCCCCGCGTCATGATGGATTTCACCGCCTCGATGGGTATGGGATCCGTGAGCGGGCATTTTGCTTATAAAGAGTACGAGCGTTCGGGGGATCTCGACTGCCTTGCGCGCTCTTTTCTGATCGCCGAAGGGGACGGAGACGACGAAACGGCGCTCAGCCGCTGGGACGAGCTTTACAAAAGCGACGGTTTTTCCGTCTACTGCGAGCGGACGGTGCCCGAAGGGGAGGGCGTTCCCGCTTACCGATACAGGGACTATCTTTCGGGAACCGCGGTGCGGGTGATGTACCGGCTTTCCGATTCCAACGAAGAAAAGGCGGCAGCCCTCGCCTTTGCGCTCTCGGAAACGGAACAAATTTTCCCTGTGGGGAATCCCGTTGTCGCGCTTGCGGCGGAGGCAATGGAGCGGGGGGACGGCGGATTTCTCGAAGAGATCCGCGCGGCGCTTCTCGATTCCGATTTTGAACATAATGACGATTATCTGCGGCTTGCAGGAAGCACGGAGGGAGAAATATGAGGAAAATCATCAAAGAAGGACTGACGTTCGACGACGTGTTGCTCATTCCGCAGGCGTCCGACGTTCTCCCGCGGGAAGCGGAGCTCAAAACGACGCTGTGCGAGGGGATCGAACTGAATATACCCATTCTTTCCGCGGCGATGGATACGGTGACGGAATCCCGTCTTGCGATCGCGATGGCGCGCGAGGGCGGCATGGGGATCCTGCACAAGAACATGTCCGTCGAGGATCAGGCAAAGGAAGTCGATAAGGTGAAGCGCAGTGAGCACGGCGTCATCACCGACCCCTTCTTTTTGGAGCCGCAGAACCTCGTGCGGGACGCGGTCGCTCTCATGGAACGCTATAAGATCAGCGGCGTTCCGATCACGCGGCAGGGGAAGCTCGTGGGCATTCTCACCAACCGCGATTTAAGATTCGAAACGGATTTTTCCCAGCCGATCGAGAACGTCATGACGCGGGAAAATCTCGTCACTGCGCCCGTCGGCACAACGCTCTCCGAGGCGCAGAAGATCTTGGGGAAACACAGGATCGAGAAACTTCCTCTCGTGGACGAGGCGGGGTATCTCAAAGGGCTCATCACCATTAAAGACATTGAAAAGGCGATCCAGTATCCCAATTCGGCGCGCGACAGAAACGGACGGCTCCTCGTGGGCGCGGCGGTCGGCACGGCGGCGAATACCATGGAACGCGTTGCGGCGCTCGTCGAGGCGAAGGTGGACGTCATCGCGATCGACACTGCGCACGGACACTCCGCCATGGTCGTCAAAAAGGTGGAGGAGATCAAGAAAAATTATCCCTATGTGCCGCTCATCGCGGGAAATGTGGCGACGGCGGAGGCGACGCGGGCGCTCATTGATGCGGGTGCGGACGTTGTGAAGGTCGGCATCGGCCCCGGCTCCATCTGTACGACGCGCGTCGTCGCGGGGATCGGCGTGCCGCAGCTTTCCGCAGTTCTCGACTGTGCGGAAGAGGCGGACAAACACGGCAAGCGGGTCATTGCGGACGGCGGGATCAAGTATTCGGGCGACATTGTGAAGGCGATTGCCGCGGGCGGAAGTGCGGTGATGATCGGCTCTCTCCTCGCGGGCACCATGGAAAGCCCCGGCGAGATCGAGCTCTACCAAGGCAGAAGTTTCAAAGTCTACCGCGGAATGGGCAGCATGGCTGCCATGGCGGCGGGCTCGAACGACAGATATTTTCAGGAAAATACCAAAAAATTTGTCCCCGAGGGGGTTGAGGGAAGAGTCCCTTACCGCGGAAGCGTGTCGGAGATCATCTATCAGCTCACGGGCGGGATCCGCTCGGGCATGGGCTATTGCGGGAAGAGGACGATCGAGGAGCTTCGGACAAATTCCGAATTTATCCGCATCACGAACGCGGGACTCCGCGAGAGCCACCCGCACGACATCGCGATCTCCAAAGAGGCGCCGAATTATACGGTACAGAGCTGAGTCCGAATTTCGCTCGATTTCTTTTGCGCTTGCGCCGCTTCGGCGCAAGCGCAAAAGAAATACGAGCGAGGGGTTAGCGAAGATCCAGTCCGAACTTTCATCCTCGGGATTGCTTCGACTACGCTCAGGGTCAGAATGACGCGTTGTCCCTTGGCTCCCCTCTTAGGGGAGCTGTCACGAAGTGACTGAGGGGTTTTCTCGGAAACCCTATCCCCCGCTGCGCGGGCACTTCCCCTGAGAGGGGAAGCAAGGGGTCATTTTTGATCATCGGAGAAAATTATGCAACATCAGAAAGTCCTCGTGCTTGATTTCGGGGGACAGTACAATCAACTCATCGCGCGGCGCGTCCGCGATCTCGGCGTCTATTGCGACCTGAAACCCTTTGAAATGACCGCCGATGAGATCAAGGCGTACGATCCGATCGGGATCATCTTCACGGGCGGGCCGAACAGCGTCTACGAGGAAGCCTCTCCGCGGATCGGAAGAGAAATTTTAGAGCTCGGGATCCCCGTGCTCGGGATTTGCTACGGTTGCCAGCTCATCGCCCATACCCTCGGCGGCAGGGTGGAACATGCGCATATGAGCGAATACGGCAAGCGGGAGTTTACCTTGGCGAAGGAGAGTCCGCTTTTCGACGGCTTGCCGCCCGTGAGCGTCTGCTGGATGAGCCACACCGACCTCGTAAAAGATCTTCCCGAAGGCTTTGAAACGCTTGCCTTCACTCCAAGCTGCCCCCAAGCGGTCTTCGGGAATGAAGAAAAGAAGATCTACGGCGTGCAATTTCATCCCGAAGTCGCGCATACCGTCTACGGAAACCTGCTCTTAAAGAATTTCCTCTACCGTGTCTGCGGTGCGAGAGGGGATTGGACGGTGAAGGGCTTCGTTTCGGAAGAAGTGGAAAAAATCAAGCAAAAGGTCGGCAGCGGCAAGGTGCTCTGCGCCATGTCGGGCGGGGTGGATTCCGCCGTCGCTGCGACCCTTGTATACCGAGCGGTGGGGGACAGGCTGACCTGTGTGTTCGTGGATCACGGTCTTCATCGCAAAAACGAGCCCGAAGAGGTCTTGTCCGTGTTCCGCGACGGGCTCGGCATGAACCTCATCAAGGTGGACGCAAAGGATCTCTTTTTGAACGCCCTGAAAGGGGTGACGGATCCCGAACAAAAGCGCAAGATCATCGGCAAACTTTTTATCGAAGTCTTTGAAAAAGAGGCGAAAAGGATCGGCGCGGTGGATTTTTTGGTGCAGGGGACGATCTATTCCGACGTCGTGGAGAGCGGCAAGGGAAAGAGCGCGGTGATAAAATCGCACCACAACGTGGGCGGGCTTCCTTCCGTCGTGGATTTCAAGGAGATCATTGAGCCTCTCCGTGACATTTTCAAGGATGAAGTGCGGCGGGTGGGAACGGAGCTCGGTCTGTCCGATGAGATCGTTTGGAGGCAACCATGCCCGGGACCCGCGCTCGCCATCCGCATTATGGGCGAGGTGACGGAGGAAAAACTCGAGACGATCCGCGACGCCGACGCGATCTTTCGCGAGGAGATCGCGCGGGCGGGGCTCGAAAAGGAGATCTGGCAGTACTTTGCCGTCCTCTCGGACAGCCAGACGGTGGGCGTGCAGGGGGATTTCCGCACCTACGAGAACGTGATCGCTCTCCGCGCCGTGACGAGTGTAGACGCGATGACCGCCGACTGGGCGCGTATTCCCTTCGAAGTCTTGGCTCAGGTCTCCAACCGCATTACCAACGAGGTAAAGCATGCGAACCGCGTCGTTTACGACATCACTTCCAAGCCTCCCGCGACCATTGAGTGGGAGTGAAGAGGGGCAAAAGTTTTAAGGAGCAGGCCGATTTGAGAAAAATTTTTGATTGAACAGAACAGACGGATGCGCGGGGGCGAGAGCCTCCGCTTTTTCATGATATTTTTTCGCCGATTCCCTGTCGCCGAGCCGCCAATAACAGACGACGAGCTGTAAACAGGGAGTAAGATTGCGGCATGCTGGCTCTTCGAAGTCTCCCTCGGCAGCGTGATCTTTGCACGAAAGGGCGGTTTCATACCAAAAGGCCGCTTGCGCATATTGTCCCCGTTTCATAAACAGTTCCCCGATGCGGCAGAGCACAAAGGCGCGGGGCTCTCCGTACAGAAAACTTCTCAGCAGCGCTTGCAGGGCTTCGGTCTCCCTGTTCATGCCTTCATAGCATCGGGAGAGGGTCTCGCACGCGGCGATCTTATTGACATACCAACCTTCTCCGTCGAGCATCTTCCCGAGGACGGCGGCGGCTTCCGTATAGAGACGGTGATAGAAGAGCTCTCTGCCATAGTAGAAGAGATCCCGCGGGGAGAGGGGCTCCTCTTCCGCCCATTTGAGATAGATATCGAGATTTCTTCTGCCTTTTTCCTTTCTTTCGGGGAGATGCCGCACAACAAAGGGATAGCGGGCCTTTCTTCCGCGCGGGGAGATCGCTTCATGTACCCGCCCTTCGAATCGGAAATCCATATCCCGCCGCAGAAAGCGCTCCCGCTCATAGGAGAGCGTCCCTGAAAGATAGGGGCAATACACCATATCGGGCTTTTCCGCTTCCAAAAAGGCGCGCAGGGCGGAGAAGTCCGTACGTTCCGCAACGTCGTCGGCGTCGAGCCACAGGAGATACTCCCCCCTTGCACGCGAAAATACTTCATTCCGCGCATAGGAGAAATCGTCCTTCCACGGAAGGGAAAATACGCGGTCCGTGTACCGTCTTGCGATCCCGACCGTCCCGTCCGCCGAACCCGTGTCTGCGATGACGATCTCATCGGCAAGCCCCTTGGCGCTTTCGAGACAGCGCGCAAGAACCTTTTCCTCATTCCGCACGATCATACAGAGAGATATCAGCATCTGTCACCTCTTTTCTTTTTTCAGGATATGATGAAATAGGGCGGTATGTTTCCGCCCAACTCCCCGAGCGATCGGGAGAAACGGAGGAAAACTATGTATATGTACAGACGCTGCTGTAGTTGCGGGAATTGTCCCTGCACCTGCGGCAACAATTCCGGATGCAACGGCGTCCCCGTTGTGATCCGCGGCGCGACCGGCCCCACGGGTCCCACAGGTCCGCAGGGTCCTGCGACCGTCACGGTGGGGCAGACGATCACGGGTGAGCCCGGAACGGCGGCTTCCGTCACTTCGACGGGCGGCGTGAACGCCGTGCTTACCTTTACCATTCCCCGCGGTGCGACGGGTGCGACGGGCGCAACGGGCGTTACGGGTCCGCAGGGCGTGCAGGGCATTCAGGGTGTACAGGGACCGCAGGGCCCCCAAGGCGCCCAAGGCGTTGCGGGCGCAGTCGGCGCAACGGGTGCGACAGGCCCCACGGGTCCCACGGGCGCGACAGGTGCGACGGGTCCTGCGGGCTCCGCAAGCGCAACAGGCGCAACAGGCCCCACAGGTCCCACGGGTGCAACGGGTGAAGCAGGCCCCACAGGTCCGACAGGAGAAACAGGTCCTACGGGTGAAGTAGGTCCCACAGGTCCGACAGGAGAAACAGGTCCTACGGGTGAAGTAGGTCCCACAGGTCCGACAGGTGAAACAGGTCCTACGGGTGAAGTAGGTCCCACGGGCCCGACGGGTGAAACAGGTCCTACCGGTGAAGTAGGTCCCACGGGCCCCACAGGCGAGACAGGTCCCACAGGTCCGACGGGCGAAACCGGCCCTCAGGGCGAGACGGGCCCTCAGGGTGAGACGGGCGCGGCGGCGACGATCACAGTTGGAACGACCACGACGGGCGAACCCGGGTCACAGGCGTCCGTCACGCAGACGGGCACGGAGGGAGCCGTGACGCTCGATTTCACGATCCCGCAAGGCCCCACGGGTCCCGCAGGGCCGCAGGGCGAACAGGGGGAACCGGGCGCAGACGCGACGATCACCCCCGCAGCGGCGGTCGCCGATGTGGAGGGGACTCCTACGCCCGAAGAAGTCGGCACCACGCTCAACGCTTTGCTTGCGAGCCTTCGCGCGGCGGGCTTCCTCGCGAACTGAAAAAATGCCTCCCGCGGATCTCCGCGGGAGGTTTTTGCGACTATTAGCTTGTCCTTTTATCGGCAGGAATCAGCCGATCTTTTCCACATAGTACACGCAATCGAGCACGGAGAGCGCTTCGATAATGTCGCTGTGGCTCTTTTTGCCGAGTGCCTTATCGACGACGGTGAACCGCACGGTATACACGCTCAATCCCGAGTTGGCATAGGCGGGATTGACTTCGATATTGTCGATCTTCAGCCCGAATTCCCGCGCCGCCGTGATAAACTCCTGTAGGCTGCTCCTCGATTTGAGCTCCAGATGGATCTCGAAGTGATCGGACTTCGCCTTGATATAATATTCGAGTTTGGAGAATCCTAAAAGCCCGATCATGAGCGCCGCAAAGCCGATGAGGGCGGCAGTATAGAGCCCGAACCCGAGGATCGCCGAGACGATGGACATCGTCCATACCCCGAAAGAGGTCGTAAGCCCCATGATCTGATTTTTCGAGGAATAGATGATCGTATTCGCCGTGATGATGGAGATCCCGATGAGCACGGCGGCGGACATGAAGGGGAACCCCGTGCTGTACGTTTGGATGAAGTAGAGATCGGCGACCCCCGCAAACATGGAGCCGATGGAGAGCACGATGAACGTGCGGAGCCCCGCGGCATGGCGGTTTCGGGAACGCTCACAGCCCAAAATGACAGCCATAAGGATGACGACCGCCGTTTTCAGCGCCGTTGACGCGACATTCACTTCGCCCGACCAGTTGCCGAGCCATTTTACAATATAATCCGTAGGCATACCTTACCTCTTATTGATGAATTTCCGTCTGTTATATTCGGAGCCCGTCGAGATCTCCTCTTCGCTTGGCGGAGGCGGCTCCGTCGCTTCCATAAATGCCTCTTCCTCGGGAGAGCGGGCGTATTCCTTGACGGAGATCTCCTTCTGGATCAGCTGCAGCCGCTCTTTCAGAAGCTCCACTTCCTCCTCGCGGGTGGGGGGCTTGGGAGGAGAGGCGGTCTCTCCCTCCGCTTCGAGCGCTTCGGCGCGTTCCCCATAGGAACAGGAAAGGTAGAGCGATAGCTTTGCGAGCGCGGGGCCGACAAGTTCGTACAGGATGCTCGAGGAGAGGACGATCGTTTCGAGCATATCGCCCGTTTCGCCGCCTAAAACACGTGCGCCGAGCGCCGCAAGTCCGATGGCGACCCCCGCCTGCGGCGCGAGCGCCATGCCGAGGTAATTCCGCACCCGCTTGTCTTTCTTTGTGATCGCGCAGCCGGCGAACGCGCCGCCGTACTTCCCGACGAGCCGCACAACAAAATACAGAATACCGATGACGATGAGGGGGACGCTCCCGAGGCTTCCGCCGCTCCAGAGAGACCCGAGATTGAATCCGATGCCCGACTTCACAAAGAACAGGAGCAGGATGGGGGGACTGAAATAGTTGAGCTGTTTGAACAGCTTATCGTCGCCCGAAAGATTGATATAGACCGTGCCCATCGCCATACAGCCGAGGAGCGGGGAGACGTCCACCGCAGCGCCGATGCCGCAGATGGCAAACAGAAACGCAATGGAGACGATGAGTCGGTTGTCGGTGGAGCGCTTCGCCATGAGGAATTTCAGAAGGAACCCGAAGATGATCCCGATGGCGACGAGCATGACGTTCCAGAGAATGGGGAAGAGCACGTCTCCCGCCGAGAACCCGTTGCCGAGCGTCGCGAGCGCGATGGAGACCGCGACGCTGTAAGCGAGCAGTCCCACGACGTCGTCGAGCGCGACGACCGAAAAGAGGGTATCCACAAAATCGCCGTGCGCCTTTGTCTGGCGGATAGTCATGAGCGTGGAAGCGGGCGCGGTCGCCGAGGCGAGCGCCGCCAGAATGATGGAAAACGCCATTCCCAACCGAAGGATAAAGAAGCACAGGATGAAGACGAGGACGGACGCGGCGAGCGCTTCGAACAGGGTGATCACCACCACCTTCGAGCCGTTCTTTTTCAGGGTGGAGAAACGGAAATATTCCCCCACGCTGAAGGCGATGAAGGCGAGCGCGATGTCCGAGATGAAGTCCATACCCTCCGAGACGTATTCGGGAACGAGGTCAAGACAATACGGTCCCAGCAAAATGCCCACGAGGATATAGGCGGTCACATTCGGCAGTTTCAGCCGCTTTGTGATCCGCGTCCCCAAAAAGCCCGCAAGAAGCATGATTGCGACCGAGATAATGACGACGGGCACCGTCGAATTCTCGGAGAGTTGTGCGTAAAATTTATCCAGCATGATCTGTGCTCCCGGACCGAATGCAATATTGTATGAAGCATTCGGCTGAGCCGTGCAAATGTGTATGTATTATAACAAACAAAAAAAGAAAATACAAGAGCATTCTGAAAAAAATTATAATGAATTTCAAAAAAGATTTCACAGAATGATAGAATTTTTCATGTGTTCGGCGGATTTTGTAAGCCGTGCGGCGCCGGAGGAAAATTTTCGGGGAAAGGTTTTCTTCCCTGCGTAGTTGTGGTATAATAATATCAAAACGGAAAAATTTTCGGAGCGGACATGGAAACAAAGCATTGGCATACGCTGTCTGCCGAAGAGACGCTCAGCGCTCTTTCATCGGCAAAAGAGGGGCTTTCCTCCGCGGAGGCGGCGGCGCGGCAGGGAACGTTCGGGAAAAACACCCTGAAACAGGTCAAAAAGAAGAGCATCTGGAAAATGATCCTCGAGCAGATCATGGACGTCATGGTTTTGATCCTCGTCCTTGCCGCGGTTCTTTCCCTCGTCTTTCACGATTGGGCGGAGGCGACGGTCATCTTCGTGATCGTCATCGTCAATGCCGTCATCGGCGTCGTGCAGGAGAAAAAGGCTGCGGACGCCCTTGCCGCGCTCTCCACCCTTACGGCTCCTACCGCCCGCGTCCTGCGGGACGGCAAGGAGTGTACCCTTCCCGCCGAAGAACTCGTCCCGGGGGATATCGTCATTCTGGCGGACGGCTGCGTCGTTCCCGCGGACGTGAGACTTCTGGAAGAGGCAAACCTTGCCGTGCAGGAATCCGCACTGACGGGGGAGAGCGTTCCCGTCGAAAAGGACGCTCTTTCGATCCTCAAAGAGGACGCGCCGCTCGGGGACAGGGTGAATATGGCGTTTTCGTCGTCAGTCTGCACCGCGGGGACGGCGACGGGGGTCGTCGTCGAAACGGGCATGCGCACGCAGGTCGGCGCGATCGCGGGCATGCTCGATGAGACGGACGAGCTCGCCACTCCCATCAAGCGCAAGCTCAATAAAGTCGGGAAGATTCTCTCCCTCGTCGGGATCGTCATAGCCCTTGTCATGTTCGGCGTGGGACTTCTCTACGACGTGCATGCATGGCGCTCTCTGGCGCTCACCGCAATTTCGCTCGCGATCTCGGTCATTCCCGAAGGACTTCCCGCGACGGCGACCGTCGTGATGGCGCTCGGCGTCCAGCGCATGGCAAAGCGGCAGGCGCTCGTACGATCCCTTCCCGCCGTCGAGACACTCGGCTCTGCGACCGTCATCTGCTGCGACAAGACGGGCACACTCACGCTCAACCGCATGACGGTTACCCGCTTTT
>CANPYD010000026.1 GCA_947587775.1 uncultured Clostridia bacterium | reverse complement strand
CATTAAAATGGGACGCAAGTTATGTTCAACTTACGTCCCACTTGGCGCAGAAGACGAGATTCGAACTCGTGCTACCTTTCACAGGTACTACTCCCTTAGCAGGGGAGCCCCTTGAGCCTCTTGGGTACTTCTGCAAGCTCAATCAAAATGAAATTGTGACGGTGCAGAAGGCGGAAGGTATCGCGGCGAACTCGTGCTACCTTTCACAGGTACTATTCTCCTTAATGGGGAGCCCCTTGAGCCTCTTGGGTACTTCTGCAAGCCTCAACACTATCAATATAACACAAAATCAAAGGAATGTCAAAGTATATTCTCCGAAAATCCGAAAAATTTTCGAAAAATTCTCTTGCTGCCCCTTGCGGAAGAGGCGATCTTATGTTAAAATATTGATATAGGGGGCATCTATGAACATCTGGCACGACATTGACGCAAAGCGCATTACACCCAAATCGTTTGAAGCTCTGATCGAGATCCCGAAGGGGAGCAAGGCAAAATACGAGCTCGACAAGGAGACGGGCATTCTGCGCCTCGACCGCGTTCTCTACACCTCTACCGTATATCCCGCGAATTACGGGTTCATTCCGCGCACCTATGCGGACGACGGAGATCCCTTGGATGTGCTCGTGCTCACCAACGAAGTCATCCATCCCATGACGCTTGTCACATGCTATCCGATCGGCGTCATCAAGATGATCGACGGCGGCGAGCTGGACGAGAAGATCATCGCGATCCCCGTCAGGGATCCTTCCTATAATGAGTATTACGACATTCACGAACTTCCCAAGCATATTTTCGATGAAATGATGCACTTCTTCGAGGTCTATAAGACGCTCGAACACAAGCAGACAACCGTCCGTGAGATCTCCCACAGGGATGAGGCGATCGAGTGCGTTGCGAGATGTATCGAATTATACCGCGAGAAGTTTGTCAAATAGGGGGAAAACTATGAAACTGGTCTTTTTCGGGGATTCCATCACCGAAGCGGGAAGAAATTTGTCCGATCCCACCGATCTCGGCGAGGGGTTCGTCAAGATCGCGGCGGGGAAGCTCCGTCCGCTCTATCCCGATGTTGATTTCGAGATCCTGAACTACGGCGTCGGGGGAGACCGCACCTGCGAACTCCTTGCGCGGGTGGATGAAGTTGTGGCGCAGAAGCCCGATTATGTCGTCCTCGAAGTCGGCATCAACGACGTGTGGCGGCGGTTTACGCTGGACGAGATCGTGACGGAAGAGGAGTTCGAGGCGAACTATTCCGCCCTCGTGGAGAAGTTGAAGGCGGCGGGGGCGAAACTCATTCTGATCCAGCCTTACGTGCTTGGCATGACGGACAAGCGGCGCTTCCGTCCCTATCTCGAGGCCTACAAGGAGATTATCGGCAAGATCGCACAGCGCGAGGGATTGCCGCTCATTCCGCTCGACGAGATCTTTAACGGCGTTACGCAGGACATCAATCCCGCGAAATTCTCGGAGGACGGCGTCCACCCCACGCACCGCGGCTGCCGCTACATCGCCGATCTTGTGATTAAAGAGTTGAAAAAGACGTTGTAATTTCGCTCGATTTCTTTATTTCGCTCGATTTGTTTATGAAAGTCCGCCCTTTTCGGGCGGACTTTCAAAATAAATACGAGCGAGGGGTTAGTGTGTTTGCCTTGTAGTTACAATTCGGCCGTTCCTTTTCTGTTTCACAGGACAATAAGTCGAAGGGGTTCGACAACTTGAGTGCGCTGCCGCAAAAGCGTGGTTTTGCTTCGCGCAGTAATTGGGAAAATTTCGTTCATTTCTTTGCTCGCCCCGCGAAAGGCCTACCCCCTTTGGGGGGAGGCTCCGCCGCAGGCGGTGGTGGGGGGGATGATGTTTACCTTATCCCCCCCATTCGTCACGGCTGCACCGTGCCACCTTCCCCCCCGAAGGGGGAAGGCTTTGCGCCGAGAGAGGGCTGTGCGGATACTTGACTTTTTGGCGCGGGAGGGGTATAATCCGCATATGAACGTTTATCTCGACTATGCGGCAACGGCGCCGCTGAGAGGGGAAGCGCTCGGCGCGATGCTCCCCCTTCTCAAAGAGAATTTCGGCAATCCCGATTCGCTCCACACATTCGGCAGAAACGCCGCCCACGCCGTGACGGACGCCCGCGACCGCATTGCCGCCGTCTTGGGAGTCAAGCCGAACGAGGTCTATTTCACGTCCGGGGGCACGGAAGCCGACAACTGGGCGATGCGCTGTCTCGGAAAGGGCGACGCGCTCTTTTCCGCTGCCGAACATGCGGCAGTCCTCTCCTCCGCCGCGCTCAGGGACGTCGGAAAGGGCATACCATGTCCGATTCATCAGGACGGGATCGTCCGCACGGAAGATTTTGAGCATACCATGTCCGCAAACGTGGGGCTGGTTTCGGTCATGGCTGTCAATAACGAGACGGGGTGCATCCAGCCCATCCCCGAACTTGCCGCCCTCGCGCATGCGCACAGCGCCCTTTTCTTTACCGACTGCGTACAGGCGGCTTCCTCTCTGAACCTTAAGGAGATCTTACGCTATGCCGACGCCGCCGCGCTCTCCGCACATAAGATCGGGGGGCCGAAGGGGGTCGGCGCGCTCATCGTCAAAAAGGGGGTGCCTTTTCAGCCGCTCATCGCGGGCGGGGAGCAGGAGCGGGGACTGCGCGGGGGCACATTGAATGCGGCGGGGATCGTCGGATTCGCCGCCGCGCTCGAGCTCGCACAGGCGGAGCGGGAAAACTTCTGCGCCCATACGGGGCGGCTCCGCGCCATGTTCGAGGAAAAGATCCTCTCCGCACTCGGGGACGGGGCGAAGGTCGACGGCGAAAACCGTGCGCCGAACATCTCCCACATCACCTTTGCAAGGGGCGGCGAGGCGTTTCTGAACCTTCTCGATCTCAACGGCGTCGCCTGTTCGGGGGGAGCCGCCTGCTCCGCGCATGCGGGACTTCCTTCCCACGTCCTTCTCGCAATGGGAAGGAGTGCGGAAGAGGCGAAGCGGGGCGTCAGGTTCTCCTTCGGGGCGGAGACGACGGAAGAGGAGACCCTCTTCGCCGCGGAAACCGTCATCCGTCTCCTTTCCCCCTGAGACTTTCGAAAAATTCTCTGTATTTCAACCCCTGTCGTGCGGATTCGACAGGGATTTTTTCTTCTAAACGCGTTCATGCGGGCATACATTATGATTGCTACGGCGGACAAACGCCGCGAAAATCAACCAAAAAGAGGTGGAAGCATGAACGAAGAATTGAGCTATGCCGAGATGCTCGAGATCCCCGTGGAGACGGTCACGGTGAATCGCACGAAACGCAAGAAAAAGGAACCCAAGGAGACGGAGCCCGATCTGAAGGATCGCCTCGTCGAACAGGTCAACGACCGCATGCAGGAGACGGAAGACCCGCTCTTCGCACAGAGCCTGCCCATCGAACGGGAAGAAACGCCCGTGAGCGGCAAAGAAAAGAGGGTGAAACGGCTCCTGATCGGGGAATTTGCCGCGGTATGCGCCCTCTGCGCCGCGATCTTCCTCACGAACATCTTCCTGCCCGCAAGCGCGATCAACACCTTTGTGCGCGGGCTCTTCCATGGGGAAGCCGAGGCAGCGGATACCCGCACCTATGCGGACTTCACCCTCTCGCCCGTCGTCAACGATTATGTGGACGCCGAAATGACGGTCTCCGACACGGGCATTCTCTCCTTTACGGCACAGTGCACGGTATACGCCCCCTGCGAGGGCGAGGTGGCTTCGGTGAACGGGGACGACGAGAGCGGCTATACGGTGGAGCTCAAACACTCCGACTCCTTCTCAACCATCCTCAGCGGGCTGGACGATGTGTATTTCTCTGTCGGGCAGACCGTAAAGAGCAACGTACCGCTCGCCTATTCGGACGGCGAAGGAAGCGTCCGCGTGATGTTCTATGAAAACGGAAATCTTCTGACGGGCTACACCGTTGCCGAAAACACGCTTGCGTGGAGCTAAACTGCGGATCCACCCCCTCTTTTTTGCGGCGGGGGTGATCTCGGCGTTTACGGGGACGCTCCTGCTCTTTTTGGCGGCGGTGCTCGCCGCCCTCGAGCACGAGTGCGCCCATGCCTTTGCGGCGCGCCGGTACGGCTACGCGCTCGACAGCGTGACGCTCATGCCCTACGGGGCGGTCATTGCGGGCGATCTTTCGGGGATCCCGCAGAGAAGCGAGATCGCCGTGCTCCTTGCGGGGCCGCTCGCCAACGCCGCGACGGGGTTCTTTTTCGTCGCGCTCTGGTGGCTGTATCCCGAGACGTATGCCTACACCGACATCGCGGCATATGTCTCCTTTTCGCTCTTTTTCGTGAACCTTCTCCCCGCATGGCCGCTGGACGGCGGAAGAATTTTGCACGCCCTTCTGCGCCCGTACGGAGAGAGCAGGGCGGCGGCGTTCTGCCGCATCCTCTCTTTCGTCACGGCGGCGGGGATCCTCGGCTATTTCGTCTATACCTGTTTTTCGGAGCCCGCTTTCTCCGCACTCTTCTTTGCGATCCTGCTTGCAGCGGGCGCGTTCGGGGGGGCGAAGTACGGCCGCATCCTCTTTTCGCGTGAAAAGACGCTCGCCCGCGGGGTAGAGGAGCGGCGGATCGCGATCTCCGCCGACGCCGCCCTTTCGGACGCGCTGCGCTTTTTGCGCGAGGATCAATATCTCACGCTCCTTCTGTTTGAGGGAGAGAGCTTCCTTGCCGAGATGAGCGAGGAAGAATTTTTCCGCGCACTCGGGGGCGGGAACTACTCCGCACGGCTCAGAGAATTCGTTTCGCCGTAAAAACGCGGAAACCCCTTGAAAAAGGGGAAATTATATGATACAATGCAGGACGGAAGAGGAACCGCTGTGAAGAAAGAAAGCAAGAAAGAATGGTTTTTCGACCGTTTTTGCGGAACGCAGATGGTCGTCTATACGGAGGACGGGAAGATCGTCGAAGTCGGCGTCGGGAGCGACAAGGGCGGAGATCTTCTCGGCAATATCTATAAGGGAAAAGTCGCAAACGTCGTGCAGGGCATGCAGGCGGCGTTCGTCAGCTGCGGTATGGAGCGGAATTGCTATCTCCCGCTCGACGAGGGTCCCGCGCGCCTGAGCTCTTACGACGGTTCGGCGGGCGTCAAGGAGCGCAGGACGCTCAAAGAGGGGGACGAAGTGCTCGTGCAGGTCGTCAAGCTCCCCCGCGGGAATAAGGGAGCGAAGGTCACCTGCGACCTCTCGTTCGTCGGGAAGACGCTCATCTATCTTCCCAATACCGACTTTTTGGGCATCTCGCGCAAGATCACGGACACGGAAGTCCGCGAGAGCCTTCTCAAAGAGGCGGACAAGCTCCGCGAACCGGGGGAAGGATTCATCGTGCGGACGGCGGCGGAGACGGTCACGCGGCGGCACCTCAAGACGGAGTCCGAATATCTCAAACGGATGTACCGTTCCGTGCTCGCGGCGGCCAAGACTGCCCCCGTCGGAAGCGCCGTCTACCGCGAATGGGATCTTCCCGTCAAGGTCATGCGCGATTCTCTCGGCGGCGTTTCGGGCATCTATGTCGGGGATAAGGAGCTCTACGAGCGCGTCCTCTACTTCGCGAGAATGCGCCCCGACGTAGGAGAAAAAAAGGTAACTTTGTACACGGGCGAGCGTACCATGTTCGCAAACTATGGGCTCTCCGAACAGATCTATGCGCTGTCCGATACCCATGTCGCCCTCGAAAACGGCGGCTCGCTCGTCATCGACGCAACCGAGGCAATGACGGTCATCGACGTCAATACTGGGAGATATATCGGGGACGTCGATCTCGAGAGTACGGTCTTCGAGACAAATCTCACCGCGGCGCGGGAGATCGCGCGGCAGGTGCGCCTCAGAAATATCGGCGGGATCGTCGCCGTGGACTTCATCGATATGGCGGACGAAGAGCACCGCCTCGCCGTCGACAAGGAGCTCGCGGACGCTCTCGCGGGGGATAAGGCCAAGTGCAGGTCTCTCCCCATGACGGAGATGTGCGTCACGCTGTTTACGCGGCAGAGGACGAACAACGAATTGCAGTCCTTCCTGCTCAAACCATGCCCCCATTGCACGCGGCAGGGGTATGTGCTCTCCGACGTCTACATGGCGATGCGTATCCGCAGCGAGATCGTCGATTGCTTCGCACAGGGGTACGGTTCCGTCATCATCGAGCTCAACCGCAGCCTCATGGAAAAGATCCTCTCCGAAGGGTATTTCCGGAAGGACGCCGAGGGCGCGTGGCGCGGGAAACGGGTGTATATGATCGGGCACCGCACCTATCACGAGGAGCAGTTCTCTGTCCGCGGCGACAATTCCGCCGTGCTCACCCTCCCCGACAACGCACAGATCCTTTATTGACATAATCGCGGAAACTGATCGGCAACCATCACGGGTTGCCGATTTTCCATATAGACAATCTGTCTACTTTTAAGATAAAATGTGTAGTTTTGCGTAAAATTTTTTGTATGGATGAAAAATTTTGCCTGAACTTGAAATCAATCCGCCGAAGCTGCGGGCTCACCCAAAAACAGGTGGCGGAAGCGTTGGGCGTTGTGGAGAGCTGTTATGCGAACTGGGAGCAGGGACGGACGGAGCCCAACGTTGAAATGCTGCGGAAGTTGGGGGAGATCTTTCAGGTCGGCCTCGATGAACTCATCAACGGGGATTGAGTGATTTTTGGAGTGCCCCTCGGCGCCCCCTTGAGGGGGAGTGCCCGCGTCTCCCTCTTGCTGCCCCTTTTAGGGGAAGTGGCCCGCAGGGCCGAAGGGGTTTCAAAAACGCGGCGGGCGAGAACCCCTCAGTCACGGCAAGGGCAGCCGTGCCAGCTCAGGCGGAAAAGGCTTCAAAAAAAGAATGGTCGCCTTTTTCCGCCATCCCTAAGGAAGGACCCTGAGATGGGAGCCGAGAGGAAACCACCATGCGCGAAGAAGAATACAAAAAACGCAAGAGAAAGCGCTTTCTCATCCGTGCGATAATGCTGTTTATCGCCGTCTGCGTCATCGCGGCCGTCGGCGTATGGAACTTTGCTACGCCCTTCCGCACCCTTCTGCCCGCCTACTCTCTTGAAGCGAGGGGGGAAGGGGAAGTCCGCATCCACTTCCTGGACGTCGGGCAGGGCGATTGCGCCGTCATCGAGCTCCCCGACGGCACCGCCCTCATGATCGACGCGGGGGACGGCTCATGGGAGAATAACAACCACATCCTGCGCTATCTCAAGGGGCTCGGCTCGCCCGCCCTGACCCTTGTCGCCACCCATGCGGATGCGGATCACTGCGGCGGCTTTCCCGCGGTCTTCGAGGCATTCACGGTCGAAAAAGTCTTTCTCCCCATGCTGTCGCAGACGGGCGCTGTTTACGACACCTTTCTCGGACGGGCGAAGGAATATCCTTGCGAAACGCTCACCCGCTACACGCTTGCGGCGGAAGGGGATGCGTACGCCGTCTGTGTGTCCCCGTACTCCGATGGCGAGACGGTGGAAAACGACAGCTCCGCCGTGCTCTATTTCTCGTATGCCGGCGTCAACGTCCTGTTCGGCGCGGATATCTCCGCCGCGCGCGAGGCGGAACTTACAGAAGAGCAAATACTCTCCGAAGAACTCGGAGAGCATGTGTTTGACAGCGGAAAGTACGCCGTACGGCTCGATCAGACGGATATTCTCAAAGTATCCCATCACGGCTCGGCGAGTTCCTCTTCCGCCGAATGGCTTGAGATGCTCTCCCCCGCGACGGCGGTCGTCTCCTGCGGGGCGGGGAATCCCTACGGGCACCCGAGCGGGGAAGCCCTCTCCCGCCTCGCCGCCGTCGGCGCAACCGTTTACCGCACCGACGAGCTGGGGGACGTCATGATCACCGTTTACGGCAACGGGACATACAAGACGGAATACGGGTATCTGTGATTTACTTGATCATTTTCTTCCAGATTTTTTCGAATTTTTCTTCGGAAGCGAGGAGCTCTTTCGCCAATGCTTCGATGTCCTCATCCGCATGATCGGGACTCATGTCCGAAAGCGTCGTCCTCAGCGCCGTGATCCCCATGACCGTCCCCTGCACCATCATCTCCGCGATGTGCGAGGGGGAATCGTCCTTCATCGTGCTCATCTTGATGCTTGACCACATCATCGCCTTTTTGATGGGACCGGGATTTTTGAGTTCGATATTCTTGTCCCGTGCGAGGATCGCGGCCTTTCCGCCGATATGTTCGTACTCCTCGTGCTCACGCATGAGCTCTTCCCTGAGCGCCGCATCCTCCGTTTCGGGCAAAATATCCGAGATGGATTGCAGGGCAAGCTGGCAGTTGCGGTGGATCTCCGCAAGCACTTCTTCGCTTTTTTTGATCTCCATTGAGAATCCTCCTTACGGCACAGTTTGGCTTTTTTGCAAAATCGTATGCAAAACCGCTTGACTTTTCGCATTATGTGTGATAGATTGTATTTTGAGCCGCTAAGGACGGGCTTTTGAAGCGTCTGCTTCGGCAGGCCGCCTATGATATCTTGCGAGACCGGGAAGAGGAGGTAAAAGCGTATGTATGCAATCATCGAAAACGGCGGGAAGCAGTATAAGGTTTCCGAAGGCGACGTGCTCAAAGTCGAAAAGCTGAGCGCGGAAGTCGGGCAGGAAGTAACCTTTGGCGTCGTGATGCTCGCGGACGAAGGATCCGTCAAAGTGGGCGAAGAAGTGGCTTCCGCAAAGGTGACGGCGACCGTTCAGGCGCAGGACAAATACAAGAAGATCATCGTCTTCAAGTATAAATCCAAGAAGAACGAGCGCAAAAAGCAGGGTCACCGCCAGCCGTTCACCGCTGTCAAGATCGAAAAGATCACCCTTTGAGCACGGGGCTATGCCCGAAAATTTTGAAATAAGGAGATAACGAACATGTTTTTTATCCGTTTGTTCGCGCATAAAAAAGGTACGGGTTCCTCCCACAACGGCAGAGACTCCGAGGCGAAACGGCTCGGGGTAAAGCGTCAGGACGGGCAGGAAGTGCATGCGGGCAGCATCCTCGTGCGCCAGAGAGGCACGAAGATCCACCCGGGCAACAACGTCGGCATCGGCGGAGACGATACGCTCTTCGCTTTGAAGGACGGCGTCGTCAGGTACGAGCGCAAGGGAAGAGACAAGAAGCAAGTCAGCGTATATTGAGAAAACCGATTCGCCCCGCGGAAAACCGCAGGGCGATTTTTTTGCTCACCCCGCGGACGCCGCGCTCCTCGGCTCCCCTTATAGGGGAGCTGTCACGAAGTGACTGAGGGGTTTCCGAGAACCCTATCCCCCGCTGCGCGGGTACTTCCCCTGAGAGGGGAAGCGAGAGAGGCGACTGCGTCATCCTGAGCCGCCGCCCCCCTTGGCTCCCCTTGTAGGGGAGCTGTCACCGCAGGTGACTGAGGGGTTTCCGAGAATCCCTTTCCCCTTCGGGGACTTTCCCAAAAAGGGGCAGCAAGGAGTCCATCTCCCCTTGACAATCAACAAAATCCGTTGTATAATACCGCTATGGAAATCAAGACATATACGCTCAATAACGGCAAAGAGATCCCGTCGGTGGGGCTGGGAACCTTCCGCGTCTCCCCCGACGATTGCGAAAAGACGGTCTGCGCCGCGATCAACGGCGGATATCGGCTCATCGACACCGCCAACGTCTATATGAACGAACGCGCCGTCGGCCGCGGCATGCGGGCTTCCGACGTGAAGCGGGAGAAGATCCTCCTCGCTTCTAAAATCTGGTGTACCGAATATAAATATAAAAAGGCGGTCGCGGCGATCGACGCAACGCTCTCCCGCCTCGGGATCGATCATCTCGACCTTCTCATGCTGCATCAGCCCTTCGGCAGGGTCGACGAGGCATGGCAGGCGGCGGAGGAAGGGGTCAAAGCGGGCAAGATCGGCATGCTCGGCGTCTCGAATTTCGACGAGGACGATCTCGAAAAATTGCTCTCCTATTGCACGGTTAAGCCCGTTCTGGATCAGGTCGAGTGCCATCCCTATTGCCAAAGACGGACGCTGAATACATATCTCAAAGCGCATGGGATCATGCTCGAATCATGGTACCCGCTCGGCAGCGGCAACGCGGGGCTCTTCGGCGAGGAGAAGATCAAAGTTCTTGCGGAGAAATACAAAAAGACGCCCGCGCAGATCATTTTGCGCTGGCATATCGAGGAAGGATATCTTCCCATCCCCGGGACAAAAAATCCCAAACATGCTGCGGAAAACGCAAATATCTTCGATTTTTCGTTCACGGAAGAGGAGCTCGCTTCGGTCCGCTCCCTCGACAAAGAGGAGCGCTTCTTCAAGATGAAGAAGGGGATCCAGCGGCATATGGTCTTTTTCCAGAGGATGAATTACGAAAAGCAGAAATGAGCGGCGCTTTGCCCCTTTCTTGCGGGATCGGAAGGGGCTCCGAAAAAAACCGAAAAAAATTTTGTTGAAATCGGACAAAAACGCTTGATTTATTCTTGCGGATATGTTATATTAGTCAAGCAAATCGGAAGTTTAGCTCAGCCGGGAGAGCACATGCCTTACAAGCATGGGGTCATAGGTTCGATCCCTATAACTTCCACCATACAGTGCGGATAGCTTTTTATGCGGGAATAGCTCAGTGGTAGAGCGCCACCTTGCCAAG
>CANPYD010000025.1 GCA_947587775.1 uncultured Clostridia bacterium | reverse complement strand
CGCTCTTGCCGACGCCCGGTTCGCTGACGAGAACGGGATTGTTCTTTGTCCTGCGGGAGAGGATCTGGATGACCTTTTCGATCTCCTTCCTTCTGCCGATGACGGGGTCGAGCTTCCCCTCGCGCGCCTTTTTCGTGAGATCGACGCCGTAAGAGAGCAATCTCTCATCGATCTCGGGCTCCGTTGCGGGACGATGATGGACGGTCTGTGCGGGGAGCTCCTCGAGGGGCTGCGATCCATCCTCCGCGCCGATGAAGGCCTCCGTCTTTTCGATGAGGGCCTTGAGATCGATGTGCAAGCGCCGCAGGATCTCCGTCGCCATGCAGTCCTCGCGGTTGAGCACGGCAAGAAGAAGATGTTCCGTTCCCGTGACCGCGCCGAAACTTTCGTCCTGCAAGGCAAATTCGCGGGCGAGCGCGAGCATATATTTGGTGCGCGGCGTGAAATCGTACGGGATCGAAAGATCGTGCTGCAAGACGCGGCGGAAGTGTTCGCGGTACTCCTCGAGCCGCACGCCCGAGGCAGCGAGGAGTCTTCCCGCCGTGCTTTCGGGCACGCGGAGCATGCCGTAGATCAGATGCTCGCTGCCGATATAATTCGTCCGGTATTCCTTTGCGGCATTGTCTGCCTCCGAAAGAACCTGCCTGAGATGGTCCGAAAAATTCGAAATATCCAAAATATCTCCTTTTACGCGAACAATCCGGCGCTGCGGATCGTCTTCTTCGCGTATTCCGCGCGGTAGACGCTCTGCTCCTGTTCGGACAGGGACGCGCCGCTCAGCCGCATGATATTCGCGGGACGCATGGCGACGATGAGATCGTCGAGCATGGCGATCGTCTCCTCGGGCGGATTTTCACTCTCGAAATATCCGAGCGCGACGCCCAGCTTGATGTCCGCCGCCCGCTTCATGAACTCCTGCATGTCGATAGTGCAGCAATTCGTGAGGATGCCGTAGGCGCGCATCACTCTGTCGCGGAGAGTGATCCCCTCTTCCACCTTCATGCGGTCGCGCTCTTTGAGCTCAAACTCCACCATGATACGGACGGCCTTTTCGACGGCGGAGAGGATCTCCCCCTCCGAAAGTCCGAGCGTCACCTCGTTGGAGATCTGGTAGAGATCCCCCTCTGCGCCGCTCCCTTCCCCCGAAGTGCCGCGCACGGTGAGCCCGAGACGGTTGAGTTCGGGCGCGATCCCCTTCATGAGTCCCCGCCGCGACACAGCGGGCAGAAAGAGCATGACGGAAGCGCGCATGCCCGTGCCGAGGTTGGTGGGGCAGGCCGTGAGATAGCCGAACGTCTTATCGAAGGCGAACGGGATGGATTCCGAGATCACGTCATCGATCCCCGTGATCCGCTCGTACGCCTTTTTCAGGTCATATCCCTTCATGAAATACTGGGCGCGGATATGATCTTCCTCGTTGATCATGACGGAGATGCTCTCGTCGGGGGTGATGAGCGCCGCCGAGATCGCGCTGTGCCGTACGAGATCGCGGCTGATGAGGTTGCGCTCCACGAGATAGGCTGCCCGCTCGTCGGTCAGGGTGCCGATGTCGTAGAGGTCGAATTCCTCGAGCGTGTTGAGTTCCGCCGCGATGAGACGGACGATCTCGCTCGCCTGTTCCTTGGCATGCGGGCTCTTCAAGAGCCTGTCGGGAAAGGGATAATCGGCAAAATTCCGCGCGAGGCGGATACGCGAGGAGACGGCGACGCATTCGTAGGACACGAGCTTTTCGTTCATGATCTGTCCCCCCCGTTGAGTTCTCTGTTGATGGCGTCGAGGCGGAATTTGAGCGCCTTGACTGCCGTCTCGTCCCCCGCGTCCTTCGCGATCTTCAACCGCTCGCGCAGGGCTTCCTGTTCATAGGCGAGCGCGCGGACTTCGTCGTATTTCTCCTCCGCACCCTCGCTGGGGGATTTGCCCGCATGGTAGAGCCTGCCCTGAATGAAGCGGACGGTCGGCGCGAGCTCCTCGCGGAACACCCGGTAGCAATCCGCACAGCCGAGCAGCCCCGTATGGCGGAATTCTTCCATCGTCGCGCCGCAGGTCGGACATGTCCGCCGCTTTTCCCCTTCGACGCTGCCGAGAAAGGTCGTAAAAAAGTCGTCCGCGCCCTCGCCGTACAGGCTCTTGTAGCATGCGGGGCAGAGGAAGAGCCGCTTTTCGCCTTCCGCCGTCCTCTTCGTATAGACCTGCGCGGGGTTCTTCCCGCAATTCGAACAGAGCATCTCTCCGCTCCGATCCATCGCTCAAACCTCCTCGAACCTGTATTTTTGCGCTACAAAAGGATATTTTTCATGATCCACTTCGGACAAAAACATGCCGAGCGGGCGGATATAGAGGCGCCGTTCCCCGTAGAGCTGGCGGTAGACGACGTACTCCTCTCCCGTCTCGCTGTGGATCGCGACGTCCTCCACATAGTACTCTTTTCCCTTGAAATGGCGATACACGCCGTGGATCTTCAGTTCCCGCATATTCTCCCCCGTTTACTGCTCCGCGCACTTTTCGGGGCGGATCTCCTTGAGATACTCCAACGCACCCGCGATATCGGGCAGATGGTAGGAACCGTACATGCAGCGCACCTCGAGGACGCCCTCCTTCTCGCGGGAAATGCGCTCGATCTCCTCCCATTTCAGGAAAAAGCGGTCGATACCGTTCTGATCCCGCCAGAAGAGTCCTTCCTCATAAAATTGCAGAGCGCTCTTCGCACGCACAAAGCTCGCCGCCGAACGTCCGAGGACGAAAATACCGAGGACGGTGAGAATGCTCCCGACCGTCGGCTCCCAAAGGATCGCAAGGGGGATCCCCGCGGCGGCGGCAACGGCCCCGATCCCGCCGAGAACCAGCGCACGGCGGCGCTTCCCGGACATGGGTAGGAGATATTTCGCCTTCAGTGTGAATTTCTTCTTATGAGAGGTCTCTTTCTGTTCCCCGAGGAGGGTGAGACCCCGCTCGGAAATTGTCTGAAGGAGCCGCTCCTTTCTGTCCGTTTGCACGAGGATCGTTTCCCCGGAGGGGACGGCATGATTTTTCTTTGCAAGGTAGCGTGCGGGCAATTCGATCACGACGCACCATTCCCCCCTTTCGCGGGGAGCACGGCGGGAACAGACCGAAAAAAAGCGCGCCTCACCGTACGGGACGCGTACGGAAAGCGCGTTCTCCTCCTCTCCGTGGAGAATGAGTCCGGTTTCACCAAACGTTGCAAGCGTCCCCTCTCCCACAAAAAAGCTGTAGGGGGAATCGCAGCGTTCGAGATAGTCGAGCCGTCTGTCGTCCGCAAGATGCAGAAGGTGCGCAAACAGAAACGCAAGGCCGCCGCCGAGCGCCGCTCCCCCCGCAAAACTGCCCGCAAGCACATAGCAGAGGGTGCCCGACATGCCGTCTTTGAACTCAAAGACGATCACTGTGACGATCACGCCGATAAAACTCAGCACCGCGACCGCCGTAAAGATGTAAAACAGCACACTCAAAAATGTGCACATCCGTTTGCGGGACGCGGCGATTCTTTGCTGTTGTTCCGCCGACGCGGGTACGGGAATCTCTTTCATGTTCTCACCTCACTCCTTCAAACGCGCCTTTTTCCGCCAAACGAAATAGATGAGCGCCATGATCTGCAACGGCACGCCGATGAGAAAAATAAGCCACATATTCTCGATGATGTTGCAGACGTAGAGTGTAAGATAGATGCAGGCGAGCGTCGTCCAGATCAGCGTCGAGACGGCGATGACCCGCGTCCACTTCCAATGCCAGATACTCGAAAACACGGTGAGGACGATCGCGCTCGCGGGCACGGCATAGACAAAGGAGAGCCATGCGCCATCCTTCCATGTCCCCTGTGCGCTCCACACGACCCCGATGAGCACAAAGCAAGCAACGGCAATGAGCCAGCATATGCCGCAGGAGAGAAGGGTGATGACGAGGCGGCGGATCCTCCGCTCCCGCTTGGGAACAACGGGCTTTTCCTTATGCTCCTGCACGAGATCGTCCACCGAGACATTGAAAAGTTCGGCAAGGCGGATGAGGATGCGCACATCGGGCACGCCGTTTCCCTGTTCCCACTTGGAGACGGATTTGTCCGAATAGTTGATCTTTTCGGCGAGCTCCATTTGCGTCATGCCGGAAAGTTTTCTGAGCCTCATAATATTTTTTCCGATGGTGATTGCAAGGACATCCTGATCTTCCATGCTTCAAGTATAGCTTAAAACAAAACAAAAGTCAACGATTCTACTATGGGTAGAGCGGAATTTTATAACTCTACCCGACTTTTTCGGGAAATAGAGCAAGATTCGCAAACAGTAGGTTGCCAACGGAAAAGAAATGCCTTACAATGAAGGCATCCCAAGGGCGAGGGCGGTCCCAGCCGCCCCGTCACAACTCTCCAATATTTTTATAAAACCCGAGGCTCGCCTCGGGTTTTATAATGCCTTACAACCCCTTGGCTCCCCGTTCCCTTAGGATAACGCCGCCACGCGCGCGTTCTAATCACGTCATGGTGAGCTTGTCGAACCATCACCTTATTATTCTGCGGTGATCCTTCGACAGGCCGCTTTTGGCAGCGGCGGCTCAGGATGATGCAATTAGAATCGCGCCGTTGTCCTTACGGCATGAAAGTTCGGACTTCGTTCTTCGGGATCCTTCGGGACTTGCAATTCCAACTTCGTACAACTCACTGTCTCAGGATGACGCGGTTGTCCCCTTGCCTTCCCCACTTCGGGGGGAAGATGGCACGCCGTCCTCGGCATGACGGATGAGGGGCATGGGGATCACAAAACTTACTCTTCCTCGTAATAATAGGAGTAGTCGATCCCTTTCATGAACATCTCGCGGTCGTTGACGCGGTCGGTCAACACGCCTTCGATGAGCCGATGAATTTCCGACGCATCGACGGGACTCTTTCGCATAGCATCAAGATACGCGCGCTTGTCGATCATGCTCCAATCGACGCATCTGTGTAAATTTTTCTTCAGAATAAGGTCAAGCCAGATCCGCGTGCTTCGCCCATTCCCCTCCATAAACGGGTGAGCGATATTCATTTCAACGTATTTTTTGACAATATCGTCAAGGGTATGCTCGGGCATTTTCTCGATGTATGCAAGATTTTCCCTTAAGTACATTGCCGGTGCAAACGCAAAGCCGCCCTTGGTGATATTCAAACCGCGGATCTGTCCCGCAAAGTCAAATAGCCCGCCGAAGATGTAGCCATGGATCTGTTGCAAGCCCCTGACTGTCCCGACCTCTATTTCATCGATCATGCCGCTTTCAAACAGTTCGTATGCTTTCTGCTTGCTTTTTTCATCAACCGTGCTCCCCATGCCCGAAAGCCAACGGACAAAATTCTCGCGGTTCTTGGCGGGAATGAGCGCTACGACCGTATTGATCCCGCTTGCCTCGATTACATCAGTGAGATAGGACTTCCCGTCCCGCGCCGAAAGTTTCAGTTGTTTACAAATTGTAATCAACTGCGGATTACGCCGTTTCATCTGCGCCCAATAGACGCGCGGATTTTTACTCTTTGTGAGCGCCTCGGCAATATCCGTAGCACAAAACCACCATTTGGAGTCCTCGTTGTTCCAAACAGCTCTTACCGGGATATCTTCAAAAAATCGGATCGATGTCTTGATCATAGCGTTTCATTCATATTATATTACCTCAGCAAACCAATGTCAAGTGCGGCGAAGCAAAACCACGCTTTTATAGCAGCGCACTCAAGTTGTCGAACCCCTTCGACTTATTGTAGTAACAAGCGCCCCGCCCGCACTTCTATTGTGCTACTAAGGGCGGCACGAGCGCTGCTCTTGGCGCGAAGTTACGAGACAGTGACTCAATACCCCAAAAACGTAACTTTCCTCGCTCGTATTTGTTTTGCGCTCGCGCCGACAAGGCGCGAGCGCAAAACAAATCAAGCGAAAAAATTCAAAGGGGACGGTCAAACCGTCCCCCCTTCTTCTTTTGTAAAAGATCAGAAATATCTCTTCAACAGTCCCTTGAAGCCTGCGCCGTGGCGCGCCTCGTCCTTCGCCATCTCGTGCACGGTGTCGTGGATCGCGTCGTAGCCGAGTTCCTTCGCGCGCTTTGCGAGCATAAGCTTGCCCTCGCAGGCGCCCGCTTCGGCAGCTGCGCGGAGTTCGAGATTCTTCTTGGTGGAAGGGGTCACGACCTCGCCCAGAAGCTCTGCGAATTTACTTGCATGATCCGCCTCTTCATAGGCGTAACGCTTGTAGGCCTCGGCAATCTCGGGATACCCCTCGCGCTCCGCGACGCGCGCCATCGCAAGGTACATACCGACTTCGCAGCACTCGCCGTTGAAGTTGGCGCGGAGCCCGTCCATGACTTCCTTGTCCTCGACAACGCCGTCGCCGACGTGGTGCTCACACGCAAACGCCTTCTCTTCGATGGGTTCGAACTTCTTCGCCTTGCATACGGGGCAAACTTCGACGTCGTCTTCTACGATCTCGCCGCAAACAGCACATCTTTTCATATCGTTTATCTCCTTAAAAATTTGATTCGTAGGTGTATTATATCATAGCTTCGCGGGAATTACAACGGAAAAAATAAAAATTTCCGAAAATTTCCCGCGGCATGCTCTTACAGATACTTCAAGAGTTCGTCAAACCCTTCGATAAAGTCCCGCGCGCCCGCCGCATAGAGCTGTTCCCTCGTGCGGTACCCCCAGAGCGCGGCAAGCGGGCGCATTCCCGCGTTTTTCGCCGTGAGAAAGTCCGTCTCGCCGTCCCCCAAAAAGAGGGTCTCCGCGGGGCTGACGCGAAGGGTGAGCGCGGCGTAGCGGGTGAGTGTGGGATCGGGCTTTACGGGAAAATCCCCGCTGTCCCCTGCGACAAAATCAAACGTCCCCGCTCCGAAAAATTTTTCGACGACCCGCGCCGTCGCTTCGTGCGGCTTATTGGTGATGACGGCGATTTTCACGCCGCGGCGCTTCAATTCTGCAATACATTCGCGGGCGCCGCCGTATACCCGCGTATGCTCGCCGCCGTTTTCCGCATAGAGCTTGCGAAAGCGCGCAAGGCATTCCTCGAGCGGCGCATCTTGAGGGAGTACCCGCTCCATGAGCGCCCGCGCCCCGCTTCCGATCGCGGCACGCGTCTCATCGGTTGATACGGCGTGGTAAGAAAACTCCTTCAAAACGGCATTGACGCAGACATGGATATCGGGAAGGGTGTCGAGAAGGGTGCCGTCGAGGTCGAAAAAGACCGCCTTCATCACATTTTCTCCGGGACGCCGATGCCGAGCAGGGTCAGCGCGTTTGTCAGCGTGATGAGCGCCGCACGGGTGAGCGCGAGGCGGAAGGAACGGAGCGCGTCGCTCTCCGCCTGCATAATCTTACAGTCGATATAGAAGCGGTTGAATTTCTGCGCCGTATCCACCGCAAAGCGGGCGATATAGCTCGGCTCATAGTCCTCCGCCGCCGCCTTCACAGTGGACGGGAAGGCAGCGAGCGCCTTGATGAGCTCGAACTCCTGCGCGTTGGGCTCGATGTCCCCCATCGCGGCTTCCGCCCCCACCGACGCCGCCTTCTCGAGAACGGACGACGCGCGGGCACATGTGTATTGCACATATACGCTCGTTTCGCCGTCGAAATTGAGCGCCTTATCGTACGAAAAGACGATATCCTTGATCTTATTATTGTAGAGAGCGCCGAACACGACCGCCCCCACGCCGACCTGTTCGGCGACCTCGTCCTTATGTTCGAGATCGGGGTTCTTTTCCGTGAGGATGTTCTTCGCCTTCTCCACACAGCGGGAAATGACGTCCTCGAGCCACACGACCTTCCCCTTCCGCGTGGACATCGCACCGTCTTCCAAAGAGACCATGCCGTAGGCGACGTGCACGAGATCCTTCGCCCACGGTTCTCCCATGAGCTCGATGACCTTGAAGAGCTGGCTGAAATGCAGATTTTGCTGATAGGCGACGACATAGAGGCACTTTTCGAAGTCGTACGTCTGTTTGCGGTAGAGCGCCGCGGCGAGATCACGGGTGCCGTAGAGGGAAGCGCCGTCCGAGCGGAGTACGATGAAGGGCGGCATATTGTACGGTTCGAGATCGACGACCTGCGCACCGCGGCTTTCGACGAGCAAGCCCTTTTCCTTGAGCGCTTCGACGGCGGACGGGATCTTGTCGATATAAAAACTTTCGCCGAGGTAGCTGTCGAACCTGATATGCAAACGGTCGTAAATCTTCTCCACATAGGCAAGCGTCAGGGACTTGAACCAGTTGAAGAGCTCGTTCGCCTCCCTGTCCCCGCTCTCGATGAGGCGGAAATTTTCCCGCGCCTCCGCTTCCATCTCCTCGGTCGCCTCGTTATTGAAACGCACATAGAGCTCGTTGATCGCGTGGATCCCGCCCTTTTCGACTTCCTCACGGTTGCCCCACCGCTTGTAGGCGGAGATGAGCTTGCCGAACTGCGTGCCGTAATCGCCGAGATGATTGATCCCCACGGCGCGGTAGCCGAGGAAGTTATAGATGCGGTAGAGCGCGCCGCCGAGCACGGTCGTGGAAAGGTGCCCGATGTGAAATGGCTTTGCGATATTGACGGAAGAATAATCGATGCAGACGGTTTTTCCGCCGCCCATGTCCGAAGACCCGTATTCGCTTTTCTCGTTTAAGATCTTCGGGACGATCTCCTCCGCGAGTCCTTTGCGGTTGATTCTGAAGTTGAGATACCCGTTCACGGCGCTGACGGAAGAGATGATATCATCCGTCTTGAAGGCCGCGGCGAGGCTTTCCGCGATCAGGGCGGGAGACTTGTGCAGCACCTTCGCGAACTTGAAGCAGGGCAGCGCATAGTCGCCGAGCGTTGTATCGGGCGGGACGGCGATGGAATCCGCGATCTCTCCCTTCGTCACGCCCTCGATATCGATTCTTTCCGCAATATATGTTTTATGATCCATAGAAAAACTCCTTCTGTCTCGGGTATTTTACCATATTTTTACGGTTTAGGCAACCGAAAGACTTGCCCATTTCCGAGAAAAGTTATATAATACGAGAAGCGGCGTCTGCGCCGCCGGAAAGGAGAATGTTATGAAGTTAGGCGTCGTCGGGCTTCCCAACGTCGGAAAGTCCACTCTGTTCAACGCGATCACCCATGCGGGCGCGGAAGCCGCGAACTATCCCTTCTGCACCATCGAACCCAATGTCGGCGTCGTCGCCGTCCCCGACGAGCGGCTCGAGAAACTCGCCGCTCTTTACAACAGCAAAAAAGTGACCCCCGCCATCGTCGAATTCGTAGACATCGCGGGGCTCGTCAAGGGAGCGAGCCGCGGAGAGGGGCTCGGGAATAAGTTCCTCTCGCACATCCGCGAATGCGACGCCATTGTGCACGTCGTGCGCTGTTTCGAGGACGAGAACGTCACCCACGTCGAAAATACCGTGGATCCCGTCCGCGACATCGAAACGATCAATTTGGAGCTCATTCTTGCCGATCTCGAAGCGGTGCAAAAGCGGCAGGACAGGATCAAAAACGCCGCACGCGGGGGCGCGGACAAGACGGCCGCCGCGGAATTTGCATTTTTGGAAAAACTGACGGCGCACCTCGAACAGGAACAGCCCGCGTCCTGCCTTCCCGTCAACGAGGATGAAAAAGTTTTGCTCGACAATCTCTTCCTGCTCTCCGCAAAACCCGTCGTCTATTGCGCCAATATTGCGGAAAAGGACATGGGCGCCGACGAAAGCGGGCTTCCCCTCGTCCAAAAAGTGCGCAGTTATGCCGAAAAGCACGGCGCGGGCGTCATTGTCGTCTGCGCAAAGACGGAAGAGGAGCTCGCCGAGATGGATCCCGAGGACGCGGCTGTGTTCCTCGAAGAGTTCGGGCTCAAAGAGAGCGGGCTCAACAAACTGATCAAGGCGTCCTACTCCCTTCTCGGGCTGATCTCCTACCTCACGGCGGGCGAAAAAGAGACCCGCGCGTGGACGATCGTGAAAGGCACAAAGGCACCGCAGGCGGCGGGAAAGATCCATACGGATTTTGAAAAAGGCTTTATCCGCGCCGAGGTCGTTGACTGGGAAACGCTGCTCGAATGCGGCGGTCTGACAGGTGCCCGTGAGAAGGGCAAAGTCCGCTCCGAGGGCAAGGATTATGTGATGAAGGACGGCGACGTCGTCTTGTTCAGATTCAACGTATAGTTTCGTTCGATAGTTTCGTTCATTTCTTTGCTCGCCCCGCTCGCTTTGCACAAGGCGCCCCGCGGACGCGCCTCGCGCGTCATTCTGAGCTTGTCGAAGAATCTCGCGGGGCATCGAAAAGAAATGAACGAGCGAACCTTCCCTGTGCATCAATCGGGTCACTCCGAACATTGCTTTGCAATTACATTAAGTCGAAGGGGTTCGACAAATTGGGTGCGCTGCCGCAAAAACGTGGTTTTGCTTCGCGCAGTAATTTGGAATGTTTCGTTCATTTCTTTGCTCGCCCCGCTCGCTTTGCACAAGGCGCCCCGCGGACGCGCCTCGCGCGTCATTCTGAGCTTGTCGAAGAATCTCGCGGGGCATCGAAAAGAAATGAACGAGCGAACCTTCCCTGTGCATCAATCGGGTCACTCCGAACATTGCTTTGTAATTACATTAAGTCGAAGGGGTTCGACAAATTGGGTGCGCTGCCGCAAAAGCGTGGTTTTGCTTCGCGCAGTAATTTGGAACTCGCCCCACCCCCTTACCTTGGGCGGCAGGTACCGCCGCAAGGCCCGTCGCAGTTGCCACTGCT
>CANPYD010000024.1 GCA_947587775.1 uncultured Clostridia bacterium | reverse complement strand
TGCGGCGGAGCCTCCCCCCAAAGGGGGTAGGCCTTTCGCGGGGCGAGCAAAGAAATGAACGAAATTTTCCCAATTACGGCGCGAAGCAAAACCACGCTTTTGCGGCAGCGCACCCAATTTGTCGAACCCCTTCGACTTCATGTCGTAACAAGCGTACGAGACAGTGACTCAATATCCCAAGAAACGTAACTTTCCTCGCTCGTATTTGTTTTGCGCTTGCGCCTTATCGGCGCAAGCGCAAAACAAATCGAGCGAAACTAAGGTGTTACTCCCAGCCAAGCGTCTCGCCGCCGAGGATGTGAATGTGCAGATGATGCACCGTCTGCCCGGCGCTCTCGCCCTGATTGATCACGAGCCGATATCCGTCCCCGAGCCCGAGCGAAGGCGCGAGCGTTGCGATCTTTTGAAGCGTGCGCCCGAGGAGTGCGGCGCGGCTGTCATTCAGCTCCGAAAGGTACGCAAAATGTTCCTTCGGCACGCAGAGAAGGTGGATCTTCGCGATCGGGTTGATGTCCTTGAAGATGAGGATCTCCCCGTCCTCATACACCTTTTGCGAGGGGATCTCCCCCTTGATGATCTTACAGAATATGCAGTTTTCCATTATATTTCCTCCAAAATCTCGGCGCGGACGCCGTCCTTTTCCCGTTCAATGAGGCGGACGCGGTAGAGCCTCCCCTCTTTCGCCCCCTCGGCGTGCACCCGAAGGTAATTTTCGGTATAACCCCCGTCCGTCTCGAAGAGGGCTTCTGCTTCCCGTCCCAAAAAGCGGGAGATATATCTCTCTTCCGCCGCCTTTGCCTGTGCGAGCATCCGCCCCATGCGCTCCTTTTTGACCGCCGCGGGCAGATCTTTCATCTTATATGCGACCGTCCCCTCGCGCGGGGAAAACGGAAAGGCGTGCACCCGCGAAAATCCCGCCTCTTCCACGATGGAAAGGGAAGACAGAAAATCTTCCTCTTCCTCGGCGGGAAAGCCGACGATGATGTCCGTCGTGATCGCCGCATCGGGGAAAAAACGGTAGATCCGCGCGCACGCTTCGAGATATTCTTCGCGCGTATACTTTCTGTTCATGGCGCGGAGCACCCGCGTGGAACCGCTCTGCAAAGAGAGATGAAAGTGCGGCATGACATTCCCCGCCGCCTTCATCTTTTCGAGAAACGCGTCCGTCACGACGCCGACTTCCAGCGATCCTAAACGGATCCTTGCGGGGAGCTCCCCGAGAAGGAGCAGAAGCCCGCCGAGGTCGGTTTCGCCGTCCCGGTAGTCCGAAAGATCGATGCCCGTGAGCACGATCTCCTTCGCGGACATGCCCCTCGCCTCTTCAAGGACGTTCTCCGCCTTTCTCGAGCGAGATCTCCCCCGCAGATAGGGGATCAGGCAATAACTGCAAAAGCGGTTGCAGCCGTCCTGTACGCGCAGATAGGCGCGGGTCTTGGTGGCCTTGGGCGGGGGAAGCTCCGTAAAACAGCCCTCCGTCTCATGGAAGACGCCATGCTCGTTCAGAAGTTCCAAAATTTTATCCTTGCGCGCCGCCCCCGTGACGAGGACGACGCCCTCGCGGGACGCAAAGTCTTCGGCGTTGTGTTCGGAAGCGCACCCGCACACGATGACGGGCGCGGACGGATTGAATTTCCGCATGCGTGCGACCGCTTGGCGGGACTTCTTCTCCGCTTCCGCCGTCACGGCGCAGGTGTTGAGAAGGTACAGATCGGCAAAAGAGAGCTCGTCCGTCACCTCGTAGCCGCGTTCTTCGAGCCCGCGCATGAGGGATGCGGACTCCGCTTCGTTCTGTTTGCACCCGAGGGTGAACACACATGCCTTCATTTGAGCTCCCCCGCGCGGTACATGACGACGGAGAGGAGCGCGATCGCCGCCGTCTCCGCCCGCAGGATGCGCTTCCCGAGCGAAACGCCCGTAAAGCCCATCTCCTTCGCGTACGCGAATTCTTCCTCGCAAAAACCGCCCTCGCTGCCGACGACGAGACAATACGACCCGCCCATGTCCGCGATCCCCCCCTCGCTCTGCTCCAAAAATTCACAGGCGAAGAGCTTTTGGACATACCCCTGCGATGCGGACATGGCCCCCTCAAAATCGTCGAAATAGTCCACCTGCGGGACGCGGGCGCGCAGGCACTGTTTTGCCGCCTCTTTGGCGACGCGGCGGAGGCGTTCGAGCTTGTTTTCGTTCATATAGGCGGAAACGTAGCGGGAGGAAAACACCCCGATGCGGTTCACGCCGAGTTCGGTCGCCTTCTGCACGACGAGCTCCGTCTTGTCCCCTTTCAGCACGCCGACGAGAAGCATGACGTCCGCTGTCGGCTCGCGGGAAGCGGGTTTTTCGCCCGTGACGTGCAGAAGAAGGGCGTTTTTTTCGGCGCGCGCAACGATCGCCGCGTACTCCTTTCCGCTGCCGTCGAGCAGGGTGACTTCATCCCCCGTGCCGAGGCGCAGAACGCTGTGCGCATGGCGGAATTCGTCGCCCGTGAGCGTGACCTCTTTCCCGATCTCTTCCACAAAAAACCGCTTGGGTGCAGACATCATGCCCTCCGTAAAACCATGGCGAGCCATTCGCCCCGTCTTCTCTCTTCCATGCAGCAAAGTCCCGCCGCCGCAAACGCCGCTTTGACCTTTTCTGCCCTGTCGGGGATGATCCCGGAGAGGATCACCGTGCCGTTCTCCTCAAGGTGCGCGGGAACGGCGGGCGCGAGAGAGACGAGGATCTCCGCCGTGATGTTGGCGAGAATGACGTCCGCCTGCATCGACGTGTCGTCGACAAGGTTGCTCTCGGCGACGACGACCTTTTGCGAAACGTTGTTTCTCTCTGCATTGTGCTTACTGCTCGCGACGGCGACGGGGTCGATATCGGTGAGATAGCAGAGCCGCGCGCCGAGCTTTGCCGCCGCAATGCCCAAAATACCACTCCCGCAGCCCACGTCGAGCACGACGTCTCCCTCTTTGAGGTGCTCCTGCAAGAGCTCGACGCACATGGCGGTCGTCTCATGTTCGCCCGTGCCGAACGCCATGTTGGAGTCGAGGAGAATGACCTTCTCGTCCGCGGCTTTTTCATATTCGATCCACTCGGGCACGACGACGATATGCCCCAAATGAATGGGGCGGAAGTGCTTCTTCCAGATGTCGATCCAGTCGTCGCCGTCGATCTCGCGCTTGGTCTCCTCGAGGGTGCCGAAGGGGATCGCTCCCCCGCTCCTCTCGCGGCAGGCGTAGATCTCCTGCATGATTGCGGGGATCTCGTCCGCACGATCGGGAAGAAGGAAGGCCTTCACGAGCACGTCCGTCTGCTTCGTATCTTGCAGATTGGCGTCGAGATAGTCCCAAAACACCCCCAGTTTGCCCGATTGCAGGGCGATCACGTCGGCAAGGTCGGAGACGGCGACGCCCCCTTCGGTATAGTTCCATAAAATATCGGCGACGAGCTCGCTCGCCTCGCTCGTCGTGTGAATGGTAAGCTCAATGTATTTCATAAGAGCATTATAAAATACGGCGGACAAAATGTCAAGAAAAAACTCCCCCGCGGCTTTTGCACGGCTCCCCTTTAACCCTATCCCCCGCTGCGCGGGTACTTCCCCTACAAGGGGAAGCAAGAGGTGGGGCTGCGCGGGTACTTCCCCTATAAGGGGAAGCAAGGGGGAAAACTCGGCTTCCCTTGCAGGGGAGCTGGCGCGCTGCCCTTGCGCGACTGAGGGGTTTTACCGCGTTACATAGCAAAAAGACGGCCTTTGCCGTCTCTTTCATAATGTTATTTTTTATAAGGATCTTTTCCGTAGAGCGCGGAAACGTTGTCGGCGTACCTCTTCGCTCTGTCGTAATTTTTCAGGTCGATGCCCTGCGCCGCCGCCGCGAGCGCAGATTTTTGCTCCCGCGTGAGCTTTGTGGGAACTTCCACCAGCGCGCGGATGTGAAGGGAACCCGTCCCCGTGCGCCCGCGGATCCCCTTGCCGCGGACGGTGAACTCCGTCCCCGACTGCGTTCCCTCGGGGATCGAAAAGTCGAATGCGTCGTCGAGATCGGGCACCTTCACCGTCCCGCCGAGCGCCGCCGTCAGAAACGGCACGGGCAGATCGACAAAGAGCTCCATTCCTTCGCGGCGGAAGATCTTGTGCGGTTCGATGCGGAAGGTGATGATGAGATCCCCGGGGGCGCCCCCTTCCGTGCTCGCCTGCCCGTAGCCGCGCTTGCGCATCATCGAGGAATTGTCCACGCCCGCGGGCAGGTCGACGGCGACCTTCGTCTCCTTTCTGAGATACCCGCGTCCCTTGCAATCGGGGCATTTTTCGGTGATGATCTTGCCTCTGCCGCCGCAATCGGGGCATGCGCCGACGCGGACGGTCCTGCCGAACATCGTCTCCTGCACGAGACGGACCTGTCCCTTTCCGCCGCACTTGCCGCATGTCTTGTAGGCAGTGCCGTTCTTCGCGCCCGTGCCCTTGCATGCGGGGCAGGGTTCGTTGCGCAGATAGGTGATCTCCCTGTGGCACCCCTTGGCGGCGTCCATAAAGGAGAGGCTCACCTGCACGCGCACATCCTCGCCCGTCGTATCCCGCTGGGCGCCGCCGCCGAAGCCCTGAAAGATCGAATCGAAGATGTCGCCGAAGCCCGAAAAGCCCGCGCCCGAAAAGCCGCCGAAGCCGCTTCCCATGCCGCCCATGCCGCTCATGCCCGGATGAGCCTGTTCATAGTCGTAGGCGGCGCGCTTCTGCTTATCGGAGAGCACTTCGTTCGCTTCGTTGATCTCCTTGAATTTTTCCGCGGCGGAAGCGTCCCCCGGGTGGAGATCGGGATGGTACTGCTTGACGAGCTTTTTATAAGCCGCCTTGATCTCCTCCTCCGTTGCATCCTTATTTACGCCGAGGACTTCGTAATAGTTCTTCTTCTCTGCCATACATACCCCGTCTGTACAGATGAAACACCCCGGAAGGGGTGCTCATCGTCTTATGCCTTATTTGTCCGAAAACTCAATTCAGAGTTTACTGTTGAAATTCCGTATCGTCGCCGCCGGCGCCGTTCGCGCCGCCCTGCGGGTTCGCCTGCTGATACATCTTGGTGATGATGGGAGCAATGCGCTTCTGGAGCTCTTCCGCGGCGCTGTTGAAGGTGTCCTCGTCGTCGCTTTCAAGCGCTTTCTTCGCGTCCGCAACGGCGTCCTCGAGCGCCTTCTTATCGTCCTCGGAGAGTTTGTCGCCCGCGTCGCGCAAGGTCTGCTCCACGGAGAAAATGAGCCCGTCGAGCTTGTTCTTTGCGTCGACTTTCTGCTTTCTCTTCTTGTCCTCTTCCGCGTACTGCTCGGCTTCCTTCACGGCCTTGTTGATCTCGTCCTCCGAAAGATTGGTCGAGGAAGTGATCGTGATGTCGGTAGACTTGCCCGTGCCGAGATCCTTTGCCTCGACGTGCACGATGCCGTTCGCATCCACGTCGAAGGTAACTTCGATCTGCGGGATCCCGCGGGGTGCGGGCGCGATGCCCGTGAGCGTGAAGCGGCCCATCGTCTTGTTGTCGCGGCAGAACTCGCGTTCGCCCTGCAGGATGTGGATCTCGACACTCGTCTGGTTATCCGCCGCGGTGGAGAACACCTGCGACTTCTTGACGGGGATCGTCGTATTTCTGTCGATGAGGCGGGTAAAGACGCCGCCGAGGGTCTCGATGCCGAGGGACAGGGGCATGACGTCGAGAAGAAGCACGTCCTTGACCTCGCCCGTGAGCACGCCGCCCTGAATGGCCGCGCCGATCGCGACGCATTCGTCGGGGTTGATCCCCTTGAAGGGTTCCTTCCCCGTGATCTCCTTGACCTTTGCGACGACTGCGGGCACGCGGGTGGAGCCGCCGACGAGGATGACCTTGTCGATATCGCTGTACGAAAGGCCGGCGTCCTTCATCGCGAGACGCATGGGCTCCGCCGTCTTTTCGATGAGGTCGGAGATGAGCGCTTCGAACTTCTGGCGGGTAATATCAAGCTCGAGGTGAGCGGGGCCCGCTTCCGTCATGGAGATGAAGGGCAGGGAGACGGAAGTCGAAGTCATGCCCGAAAGCTCGATCTTCGCCTTCTCCGCCGCCTCTTTGAGCCGCTGCATCGCCATCTTATCCTTGGAGAGATCGACCCCGTGGCTCTTCTTGAATTCGTCCACCATGTAGTCCATGAGGCGCTTATCGAAGTCGTCGCCGCCGAGCATATTGTTGCCGTTCGTCGCGAGCACTTCGAACACGCCGTCCGAGATCTCCAAAATGGAGACGTCGAAGGTGCCGCCGCCGAGGTCGTAGATCATGACCTTGCTGTTTTCTTTCTCCTTGTCGAGCCCGTAAGAGAGCGCCGCCGCCGTGGGCTCGTTGATGATACGGAGCACGTTGAGCCCCGCGATCTTGCCCGCGTCCTTGGTCGCCTGCCGCTGCGAATCCGTGAAGTACGCGGGGCAGGTGATGACGGCGTCCGTCACCTTGGAGCCGAGATAGGCCTCGGCGTCCGCCTTGAGCTTCGAAAGGATCATTGCGGAGATCTCCTGCGGGGAGTAGCTCTTTTCGTCGATGGCGACCTTATAGTCGGAGCCCATCTTGCGCTTGATGGAGATGACCGTCTTGTCGGGGTTGGCGACAGCCTGACGCTTTGCGACCTGCCCGACGACACGGGAACCGTCCTTCTGGAATGCCACGACGGAGGGAGTCGTCCTCGCCCCTTCCGCATTTGCGATGACGACGGGCTCGCCGCCTTCCATCACTGCTACACATGAATTTGTCGTACCCAAATCGATACCGATAACCTTTGCCATAATATATTCTCCTTGATTTTTTTCTGAATTTTATTTTGATTGGGGGGGATCCTTACCGCCTTTAGAGCGAGCCCCCCAAGCCTTACCCCTTCGGGGGGGAAGGTGGCACGGCACAGCCGTGACGGATGGGGGGAACCTGCCCCCTTTCCAAGGGGGCGGGTGGCGCGCGCAGCGCGTCAGGTGGGGGTTTTTCTACATCAACCCCCACCACCGCCTACGGCGGAGCCGCCCCCTTCAAAGGGGGCAGCCATGCCCACCACCGCCTGCGGCGGAGCCGCCCCCTTCAAAGGGGGTAGGCCTTGCGCCGTTTGTCCCGAGGGGTAGGCCAAGGGGTCGTCCTTCGTTCCCAATTACTTGCCTTAGGCGGAATTCACTTCCGCCGTGGGCGACCCAATTTGCCGAACCCCTTCGGCTTATTGTCGTGACAAGCGTACGAGACGATGACTCAATATCCCACATGCGTTACATTCCTCGCTGAATTTGTTTGCGAAGCCCCGCGAGATTCTTCGGGAATTACTCTTTGGACTCCGTACAACCCACTGGCTCAGAATGACGCGCGGGGCGCGTCCGCGGGGCAAGCAAAGAAATTCAGCGAAACTACTTCACCACAACGACCTGTGCGAAGCGGAGCACCTTGCCGTTTTGCTCATACCCCTTCAGATAGACCTGCTTTACGGTGCCGCTTTCCTCGCCCTCGGCGGGATCGGCCGCCATGATCGCCTCGTGCTTTTCGGCGTCGAAGGGCTGCCCGACGGGATCGATCACAACGATCTTTTCCTCTTCGAGAATCTTGTCGAACGCCGCTTTCACCATTTGGATCCCCTTCTTCGTGCCCTCGTCCGTACATGCCGTGAGCGCCCGCTCGAGATTATCCGCAATGGGGAAGAGCTTCGAAACGACGTCCGCCCTGCCCTCACAGTACCGCTGTGTGCTCTGGAAAGCGGTGCGTTTGCGGTAATTTTCATACTCCGCCGTCACCGCGTACCATTTCCGTTTGAGATCCTCCGCCTCGGCGCGCGCCTTCTCAAGCTCCGCCGCAAGAGGATTGACTTCCTCGGGCGTGGTCTCGGGCGCCTGCTCCTGCGCCGCGGGCTGAGCGGAGGGCTCCTTCTGTTCCTGTGTCTCGTGTGTTTTCTTCATATCCTACCGCCTGATTTTCACCTATATATAAGGCGATTTCGGACAAATCAAACGCTTTTTACAAAAAAAGCGGGTTTTTTACGGAAAAATTTTTTTCGGCGGTATTTACAATCGGAGTAAATTGTATTAAAATAGGAGGCGAGATCGATCGAAGGAGTAACTCCATGGAATCAAGAGCATTCGAATTGTTTGCAAAGCGCAACGGGAAGATCAGCGTCCGCGCCATCCCCGGACATTTCGCGACCCAGCACTCCCACGTCAATTATTGCATCGACATGACCCGCGTCAAGACGGAGATGAACGCCGCAAAGGCCGCCGCAAAGCTGTTTGCGGAGAGCTTTACGAACGTCACCGTCGATACGATCATCACATTGGAGCGCACGAAAATGGTCGGCGCGTTCATTGCGGAGGAGCTCGCGTCGGGCTCCGGCCTCAATATGAATCAGGAGATCGCAGTCATCTCCCCCGAGATCACCGCCGATGAAAAACTCATTTTGCGCGACAATATGCTGCCCTATGTGCGCTTCCGTCATGTGCTCCTTCTCACCGCAACGGCGACGACGGGCATGACCGCGATGAGCGCCGTCCGCGGGATCCGCTACTATGGCGGGGAAGTCGCGGGGGTGGCGACGGTGTTCGGCGGGATGTTCGAGATCCCCGGCGTGCCCGTCGTGCGGCTCATCGGCGCGGAAGATCTGCCCGATTACAGCTCCTACCGCGCGAGCGACTGTCCGCTCTGCCGCAGCGGGAGGAAGGTCGACGCGCTCGTCAATTCTTACGGATACAGCCGCGTTTGAGCGGTCGGCAAAAGCCGCACGGTGACCCCGTGCGGCTCTTTTTTCGCTTCCGCAAAAATTATTCGAGATAGCTTCCCGTTGCGCTTTGTCTCACGCGGAAGAGTTGCACTTCCGCGCCCGTATTCGCGTCGAGATAGACGATAAACTGTTCTTCTCCCATATTGCAGGCGAACTCGTAACACAGCGTGTTTTCGCCGCCGACGGGAATGATCGCAAGATTCACGGCGGTTACGTCAAGCTCGCCGGAGAGGAGACCCCTTGCCTCTTCCTCGGAAAGCGCCGCCTTCTTTGCATGCGTCTCATTGTTGAGGAGATACCCCCTCGCGTCGATCCCGATGACTCTGCCCTTGGATTCGCAGACGCGCACGCGGATGATCTCGGGATACACGCGGACGCCCTTTTCGGTCGTCACATAGGTGAGATTGGCAACCATGCCCGCGTCGGAGAGCCACACCGCCTCGACGTTTTCGACGCCGATCCCCGCCAAGAACTCCTTCGCGAGGTTATCGCAGGCGGGCAGGGAGAAATTCTTCTCGGTGCAGGGCTCGTAGGTGTCGAAGAAGGCGAGTTTTCCACCGTTTTTGGTGATCTCCGCAAAGATCTCGGTGCCGTTTTCGTCGGTCAGGACAAAATTGTAGCACGGCATTTCCTGCGACGCAGTCTCGCCCGTGTAGCGCACATCCGCGACATGGTATGCGGAAAAGTACTCTTTTGCCTTCTGTTCCGCCTCCGCCTGCGTGATCTCGGGGAGCGAAGTGAGCCTGTTTTCGCCGATATTGCCCTCTTTTGCGAAGGGCGCGTCGGAAATTTCCTCCGCTTTCTCATGGATCCCGCCGCCGATCGAACCGAAGCTCTCGGACATGGTACCCTCTTTTCCCGTGAAGAAGTCCATGATATCATTCGAAGTCATATGGGTCGCGAGGCTGTTCAGTTCGCCGCAGAGCTTGGAATTGATCGCATAGAGCGCCGAGATTTTCTCCTTTTCCGCCGCCGTCAGCATCTTGCCCTGCGCAAGGCGGGAGAGCATGCTCTTCGCATAGCTGTTTGTCTCGTTGACGAATCCCGAAATATCCGTACCCGTCGCCGCGTCCACGGGCATGCGTTCGAGCCCGCTCTCGAGGAGCGCGCTGTCCACGAGAATGCTCGTGAGGAGCTGCCTCTGTTCGTCCACGCCCGAGGAGACGCGCAGCTTGGAGAGCTGGTTGTCCATGTCCTCGGAGACGGAAACGAGCTCGTAGAGGGTCGCCCTTGCGCCCGTCTCCTGTTGCAGGGTGATGTCGTTCATGCGGAAGGCGCCCGCGGTGACAATCGTGCCGAGCACCAGCGTCGCAACGCCGAGAGAAATGACTGCGGCGAGCCATCCGCCGAACCCGCGGCGGTTTTCCTTGCGGGCGGTCTTCTGTTCGCGCCTGTGCTTTTTATCCTGCGCCTTTCTCGCATGCGCGGCTCTGCGCGACTTGATCTTTTCCTCGCGCGCCTTGTCGCGTGCGGCGGCCTTTTGCCGTTTGAGCGCGACGCGTTCCCGCTTCTCCCGCTCGATGCGCTTCTGTTTTTCCGCTTTCGTCTCGTTCTTCAGAAGTTCGCGGCGGGCGGCACGCTCAGCCTTTTTCTCAACTCTCTTTTCACGGAGCGCTGCCTTTTTGTCGAGCTTTTTCTGTTTACGCTCCGCCTTTTTCTCGGCGATCGCCGCCTTCTTGTCGAGCTTTTTCTGTTTGAGCTCCGCTTTCTTCTCGAGCTTTTTCTGCTTTAAGGCGATCTTTTCGGCCTTTTTCTCTTCCTTGGCGGCTTCCTTCTTCTTCGCCTTTTCGAGGCGCTTACTCGCTGCCGTCTTCTCCTTTTTCTCCGCCTTTTCGAGCGCAGTGCGCTTTGCGGAAGGCTTCTTGGGCGCCGTCTTCTTTACGGTCGTGTTCGCCGTCTTTTTGACGGCTGTCTTTTTCTTCGCGGAAGTCTTCACCGGTTCGTTGACGGATTCCGCCGTATATTCCTCTACGCGCTCTACCTTTTCCGCGCCGCTCGA
>CANPYD010000023.1 GCA_947587775.1 uncultured Clostridia bacterium | reverse complement strand
GCGAATTCTGAATTACTGCGCGAAGCAAAACCACGCTTTTGCGGCAGCGCACTCAAGTTGCCGAACCCCTTCGACTTAATGTCGTGTGAAACAGAACAGGGACGGCCGAATTGTAATTACAAGGCAGAAGAACTAACCCCTCGCAAATTTCTTTAACCTCAGTATTCCGCCCGAAGGGCGCTCAAATCATAAAGAAATTTGCGAAACCGTTACATGACCGTATCGCCGCCGAGTCGGCTCTCGACCTCGGAGAGCTTGACGGAGACGATCTTAGAAACGCCCTTTTCTTCCATCGTGACGCCGAACAGGCTGTCCGCCTGATTCATCGTCGGCTTTCTGTGCGTAATGACGATAAACTGCGTATCCTGCGAGAATTTTTTGAGATATTTTGCGAATCTGTCGACGTTCGCCTCGTCGAGGGCGGCTTCGATCTCGTCGAGGATACAGAAGGGCATCGGGTTCGCCTTCAGGATCGCAAACAGGATCGCGATTGCGGTGAGTGCGCGCTCGCCGCCCGACAAGAGCGAGATCTTGGTGAGTTTTTTCCCGGGCGGGCAGGCGATGATCTCCACGCCCGCGTCAAGCGGATCGGCACAGTCCGTGTAATCGAGCTGCATTTCCGCCTTGCCGCCGCCGAAGAGCTCCTTGAAGATCTGGGTGAAGTTCTTATTGATCTCGTTGAAGCCCTCGTCGAACCGCTTCTGCATCTCCGCTTTCAGCTGTTCGAGCACGGACGTGAGATCGACGATCCCCTTGTCGAGATCCTCTTTCTGGGTAACCATGTCCGAATACCGCTCGAAGAGCGCCGCATAATCCTCCTCCGCGTGCGGGTTGACGGCGCCGAGCGAAGTGATCTTCCGCTTCAGGTTGGCGATGTTGTTTGCCGCCTGCGAGAGGTCGTACTCGGGATCGCGGTACGGGAGCGCCGTCTCGTAGGTGAGAGAGTACTCCTCTTCGATCCGCTGTTTCATATTTTCGAGGCTGGATTCCGCTTTGGAGATCTCGAGCTCGCTCTGATGCTTTTTCTCGGAGAGGGTCATCTGCTTTGTGAGAAGCCCGCGTTTCTCCTCGGCGAGGGTGTTCTGTTTGAGATAGACTTCCTTCTTCCGCGTTTCCGCCTCGGCGATCTTGTCGCGGAGAAGGGCGACGGCGTGCTGTTCCTCGAGGGTGAGCGCCGCCTTTTCCTCGTCCCGTTTGAGCGCTTCGATCTGCTGTTCCGTGCCCGCGACGGACGCCCGTGTCTCCTCCACTTTTTTGAGAAGGCTCTCCTTCTCCCCGAGGAGCCGCTTGACGTTTTCGCTCTCCGCCGCCGACGTGCTCGCAAGCGTTGCGCTCTCGACCTGAAGGGCGTGGAGCTTTTCCGAGAGCATGTCCCGCGTCTCTTTGAGCTTCCCGCTCTCCGCTTCCCGTTCGGTGGCCTCCTGCGCCGCTTCGCTGCGGATCCTGCTCAGAAGTTCCTCGCTCTCCGCCGAGGAGAGCACCTCGCTCTGGAGCTCGTCCGCCTTCTTCGTGAGCTGTGCAAGCAGGGCGGTGTAGTCCGAAATATCCTTGTCGGCGTCGGCGATCAGGGAATCCACGGCGATCTCGCGCTGGGAGACTGCGGCAAAATTTGCAGTCTCTTCCTGTACCTTGACGCGGAAGGCCTCGTATCTCGCCCTCGCGGCGTCGAGATCCCTGCCGCACGATTCGAGCGCGCCTTTCAGCTTTTCGGCGGTCGCTCTCTTCTTTGCGATCTCCTCTTCGCACTCCTTGATCTTGCGTTCGCCCGCGAGGAGCTGTCCGCTCTCCCGCCGCCGCGAGCCGCCCGTGATGGCGCCCGAGGTCGCGATCGTATCCCCGTCGAGCGTCACGATGCGGAAGGCGTGCGGATACCGCTTGGCGATCGCCGTCGCGCTCGCGATCGTGTCGCAGACAAGGGTATTCCCGAGAAGATTCGTGACGACGCTCTCATAGTAGCGGTCGTATTTCACGAGCTCGTCGCAGAGCCCCACCGCGCCGTTTTCACGGAGCGCCATCTGCACCTCCCGGCTGTTCGCGCGGGCGCGCATGCCGTCCACGGGCAGGAAAGTGACGATACCCCAGCCCGTCTTTTTGAGATATTCGACGAGATAGCGGGCGTCGTCCTGCGTGGCGGTGACGATGTTCTGCATCGCCGCGCCGAACGCGGTCTCGACGGCGACCTCGTACCTTTTATCGGTGCGGACGATGTCCGCGATCGTGCCCTTGACCCTGCTCCCCACTTCGGGATTGCGCCGCGCTTCGAGTTGCAGACGGCGCACCGAGTCACGGTAACCTTCGAACTGGTTCTTGAGACTTTTGTACATCTCAAGGTTGTTGGTATAATTTGCGATGGACGTATTGCAATCGACGATCTCCTGCGAGATCCTACGCTCGCTGTTGGCAAGATCGGCGATCTCGGAGGCGAGTTCGCTCTCCTCTTCGCTGCGCTTGTCGAGGAAATCGGTGCACGCCTTTTTGAGAGAAGCGCACTCCGCCTTCTGGCGGGAATATTCCTCTTTGCGCGCCTCGGCCTTGGCGATCGCCTCGCGCACTTCCGCCGCCCTGTCCTGCGCGGCGTCGCGCTTTGCCGCAAGACTTCCCGCGTTTGCCCTTAAATCCGCAAGATCTTCGACGGAAGAGAGCTCGCTCGCGCGCTTTTCGACGGAGACCTTTTCGTAGGCAAGGATGCGCGCTTCCGCCTCTTGCAGTTTTCTCGTGAGTTCCGCGCTCTCCCGTCCGATCTCGGCGGAACGCTTCTCGCTCTCCGCCGTGCGCTTGGCGCTCTCCGCGACAAGCCCTTCGATCTCCTTGGTGCGGCGGATGGAATAGGCGATCTCGTCCGAAGCCGCCGTGAGTTCGCGGCGGTATGCCTTGATGCGCTCGCCGAGCACCCTCGCTTCCCCCGTCTTATGCTCCATGCCGACTTCATAGAGGCGAAGGTTGTCATTGAGCGTGCGGAGCTCTTCGTCCGTCTGCCCGATCAGCCCGCGCGCCTCTGCCTCTTCGCTGTCGAGGACGGCAAGGCGGGATTCCACACTGCCGAGCGCCTCTTCCGCCTCACGGATGCGGGCGCGGTGCCGTCCGGTCTCCTCCGTGAAATTTTCGTAGCGGAGAAGGTATGTATTGACTTCCTCGCGGCGGAGTTCCTCATAATACCCGCGGTACTTGCGGGAGACTTCCGCCTGCTGTTCGAGGGGGCGGAGCTGTTTTTCCGCCTCGTCCATGCGCTGGACGAACACGGTGAGGTTGTCCTTTGCGCTCTCGAGCTTGCGCTCGATCTCCCCCTTCTGGAGTTTGAACTTCATGACGCCCGTCGCCTCTTCGAACACGGCGCGCCTGTCCTCGGGCTTGGCGTTCATGATGAGATCGACCCTGTTCTGCCCGATGATGGAATACCCCTCTTTGCCGATGCCGACGTCGTGCAGGAGCCCGACGATCTCTTTGAGACGGCAGGGCTGCATATTGAGGAGATATTCGCTCTCCCCCGAGCGGTAGAGACGGCGGGTCATGGCGACCTCGCTGTATTCGATATCGAAGAGGTGATTGGAGTTATCGAAGACGAGCGTCACCTCGCAGTAACTGAGCTGGCGGCGGGTCTCCGTGCCGTTGAAAATGACGTCCTGCATGGAAGTCCCGCGCAGCGCCTTGGCCGACTGCTCGCCGAGCACCCATCGGACGGCGTCCGCGACGTTGGATTTGCCGCAGCCGTTGGGTCCCACGATACAGGTAACTCCGTCCTCGAATTTGATGGAAGTCTTATCCGCAAAGGATTTGAAGCCGACTACCCTGATTTCCTTCAGATTCAATGTTTTTTCCTCTCTTTGAGTTTTTGAAGTAGACTCGCGGCGGCTTCCTCTTTCGCCGCCTGTTTGCTCCTGCCCTCACCCTCCGCACGCAGTCCGAGCGCTTCGGCCTCGGCAAAAAAACCGTTCTCCGTCTGCCTGAGACGGTACACGGGGGTCTCCTTGACCCGCTCCTGCGTGTATTCCTGCAATTCCGTGATGGGGTTTGCGGAACTCGTATAGGAAAGATTCCTGTCGAGAAAGTCACGGGCGGCGGAGATCCCCCCGTCCAAATAGATGCCCGCGACGACCGCCTCGAAGAGGCTCGAACGAAGTTTTCCGTCCTTGCCGCCGAGATCGCTCTCCTGGTTGGAGTGCCTCAGAAAGTCCATCAGGCGGAGTTTCTCGGCAACGGGCGTCAAAGCCTCTTTGGAGACGTACCCCTTTCTGAGATCGGTCAGTTTTCCCTCCTCCGCGCGGGTGGAGCGGTAGAGCCCGTCCGAGACGATGAATTGCAAGACGGCATCCCCCAAAAATTCCAGCCGCTCGTTGTCCTCGCCCCCGTGGGCGACGTTGTTGCGATAGGTGGAATGGGTGAAGCACGTCTTTAACAGCTCTTTGTCGCGGAAAGTATAGCCGATCGCCCGCTCCGCCTCGATATAGGTCTCCTCCGACCAGTCCTGCCCGTTTTTCACGCTTCCTCCGTAAGTCCGACGTGCGTCAGCATCTCGGTGATCCTGCCGATGAGATCCCCCTCATAGGCTTCCACCACCTGCAGAACGGCGGGGGTGATGCTGTCCGCCTTGGAGGAGCCGTGACACTTGACGACGAGCTTTTTGAGTCCCAAAAACGACGAACCGCCGAGACGTGCATAATCGAGCATCGCCTTCAAACGGTTGATCTGCTTGCGGGCGCAGAGATAGCTCAATTTGCTCGGAAGATTCTTTTTGAACTCCGCTTTGAGGACGGCGGAGACCGTCTTCCCGCAGCCCTCCAGCGACTTTAAGGCGATATTGCCCGAGAATCCGTCCGCAACGACGACATCGACGTCTCCGTACATGATGTCCCGCCCCTCGACGTTTCCCACAAAATGGATGTCGGGGATCTCTTTGAGGAGCTTGTATGCCTCCTGGTGAAGTTGATCCCCCTTGTGATCCTCCGTGCCGTTGTTGAGGAGTCCCACCTTGGGGTCTTTGACGCCGCGCGCCATGGCGTAAGCGGTCGCCATGATGCCGAACTGGGCAAGATAGGCGGGTTTACATTCCGCATTCGCGCCGCAGTCACAAAGAAGCGTCTGCGTGCCGTGCACATTGGGGATCCCGGGGCAGAGCGCGGGGCGCATGACCCCCTTGATCCTGCCGATGTGCATGATCCCCCCCGTGAGCACGGCGCCGGTGCTGCCCGCCGAGAGGAACCCCGCGACGGTATCGTCCTCTTTCAGCCGTCTGAGCCCGACGACGAGGGAACTGTCCCGCTTTTGCCGTACGGCGAGCGTGGGGCTGTCGTCGTTCGTGATGACTTCGGTGCACGGGACGACTTCCACACGGCTGTCGTCGAAACTGTATTTGTCGAGCTCGTGCGCGACGAGGGCTTCATCCCCCGTGAATACGAGCATAATATCCTTTCTCTTTTCGAGCGCAAGAAGCGCGCCTTTCACGATCTCGGACGGGGCGTGATCCCCGCCCATGGCGTCCACAATGACTTTCAGCATTTTGATATCTCCTTGGCATACAGCGATACGGAATTATTATAACAGTTTTTTTCGGAAAAGTAAACCTTTTCAACGAAAAACCCGAAAATGAAGAAGGTATAATCGGGGGAGATCCTGTCAAAACTTTGACTGCGGTGAGCATGCCTCTTTCCCGCTACATAGAATGATAGCGGAAGGCTCACCAAAGAGGTAACTATGATCGTCAAACGCGGAGAACTCTATTATGCGGATCTGAGCCCCGTTGTGGGGAGCGAACAGGGCGGCGTGCGCCCCGTGCTCGTCGTGCAGAACGACACGGGAAACAAATATTCCCCCACCGTGATCGCGGCGGCGGTAACGAGCAAGATCCACAAGGCGAGGCTCCCCACACACATCGAGCTGCCCTCCGCCTTCGGACTCGCAAAGGACAGCGTCATCCTTCTCGAACAGATCCGCACCATCGATAAAAAACGTCTCATGTCGCGCATCGGAGAGCTTCCTCCCGCCACGATGTCGCGCGTCAACCGCGCCATTCTCATCAGCCTCGGCTTCGGAGAAAGCGTGTGATTTTTCCAAATTCTCAAAGGAATCCGCCCGCAAGGGCGGTTTTCTCTTGCCCCCAACCGTTTATTGTGCTATAATCTGTGGTATAAAAAAAGAAAACAACGGAGGGTATCATGTCCGAAAAAACCAAAGGGCAAAAGCTCATGAAAGAGCTTTCTTACAAGAAACAGAACTACTTCGAAGCCGCTTCCAAAGAGGAGAAACAGGCGATCTTCGACTATGCGGAAGGCTACAAGGCATTTCTCGACGCCGCAAAGACGGAGCGGGAAGCCTGCGCCGCGAGCGTCGCGCTCGCGAAGGAAAAGGGATTTTCGGAGTACAAATTCGGCGATCCGCTGAAGGCGGGCGATAAAAAGTACTTCGTCAACCGCGGCAAATCCGTCGTCGTGTTCCGCGTGGGGTCTCTTCCCCTCGAAGAGGACGGCATCCGCATCATCGCTTCCCATATCGACGCGCCCCGCGTGGATATCAAGCAAAATCCGCTCTATGAGGACAGCGGCATGGCGTTTTTGAAGACGCATTACTACGGCGGGATCAAAAAATACCAGTGGACAGCGATCCCGCTCGCCCTGCACGGCGCCGTCGTCTTAAAGGACGGCACAAAGGTTGAGATCCGCGTCGGCGAGGATGCGGGCGACCCCGTGTTCTACATCAACGACCTTCTCCCCCACCTCGGGCAGGAGCAGATGAGCGGCCACGCCAACAAACTCATCGAGGGCGAACAGCTCAACGTCCTCGTGGGCGGGCTTCCCTATCCCGACGAGGAAGTGAGCGATAAGATCAAGCTCACCGTCCTCTCCATTCTGCATGAAAAGTACGGCATGTGCGAAGAGGATTTCCTCTCGGCGGAACTCTCGGCCGTCCCCGCCTATCCCGCGCGGGACGTCGGGTTCGACAGGGCGCTCATCGGCGCCTACGGGCATGACGACAGAGTCTGCGCCTATCCCGCCCTTACGGCAGTCCTCGACAACGAGACGCCGCACACCGTGCTCGCCATGCTCGTCGACAAAGAGGAGATCGGCAGCGAGGGCAACACGGGGATCCAGTCCAAAGTGTATGAAGATCTCATGGAAGAGATCTCCATCGCCCTCGGGGCGAACTTCCGCAAGGTGAGAGCGGCTTCCAAGTGCCTCTCCTCGGACGTCACGGCGGCGTATGACCCCAATTTCGCAAACGTGTATGAGAAGATGAACGCCGCCATTCTTTCCTGCGGCACGGCGATGTGCAAGTTCACGGGCTCCCGCGGCAAGAGCGGAAGCAACGACGCAAACGCCGAATTCATCGGCGAAGTCAGGAAGATGTTTGCGGAAGAGGGCGTCGTCTGGCAGACGGCGGAACTCGGCAAGGTGGACATCGGCGGCGGCGGCACGGTCGCGAAGTTCATCGCAAATCTCAATATCGACACCGTGGATTTAGGCGTTCCCGTCATCTCGATGCACGCCCCGTGGGAAGTTATTTCCAAAGCCGACCTTTACAGCAACTACAAGGCATTTTTGGCATTTATGAAATAAGCATTTGAAAAAAGCGCCTCCCGGCGCTTTTTTTATTTCTCATTTCCCTCGGCTCCCCCTTGCCTTCGCCTCTTGCTTCCCCTCTTAGGGGAAGTACCCGCGCAGCGGGGGATAGGGTTTCTAAAAAACCCCTCAGTCACGCAAGGGCACGTGACTGAGGGGGTGTCGTCCCCGATTACGCCGCCCCCCGCCCGCATTCCCAATCATGTCACCCTGAGCGTAGTCGAAGGGTCACCGCATTACAATAAGGTGATGCTTCGACTCGCCGCAAGAGCAGCGGCGGCTCAGCATGACGTAATCAGAAGCTATGCACGGCTCAGCATGACGTATTTTGGGAATGCGAAAGGGTGCTCACAACCTTTCCCGCCCCGCGGCAAAAAACAAGGCTCCCCGTTGAAGAGGAGCCTTGCGTAATTTTTCGGAAGAGCGATTATTCGGTGACGATTCCCATTGCCTTTTTGGTGTATTCGGGGTAGTCATCGGCCAAATCTTTTTTCTCTCTACCCACATTGGGATCTGTACCATCATAAAAACCAACAGAGGCTCCACAAAGACCCCACAGGCCTCCCGCTATATGTTCACGCAATTGGGGCACTTTGAAGTTCTGTACCTCATCCTCACCTGTTATATACGTATCATTATATAAATAAATGACCAAACCGGGATCCCCTTGCGTACTGGAAGCAGCATATGCTTTTCCGTCTTGTACTGCATTTAAGTTGATTTTAACGCCGCCCCCTGCATGCACTTCACTTCTACCATCCGCACCTGCACCGCCGAATGCGATTGCAATTCCCGCTGTGGGGGCAAGGTTGATAACCCCACCGCTAACGATTACTTCTGCGCCATTACATTCCTCTTGAGTACTTCCTATAGCAATTGCTACATTTTCCAATCCTTCGCCTGCTGCATGCTTTCCTGTAATTTCGCCTGTAATATTGATAGTTCCGCCCGAGAACACAATGTTCCCTGCGCCCGCGCCCAAACCAAGTCCGACACAGCAACTGCCGCCCGTCATGTTGAGCGTGCCATTCTTGAAGTTGATCGTTCCATTGTTTTCCGCATAGATTCCAGTAGCATTATCCAAATCAATTACGGTATTTTCGTCATCAATGTTAATGGTCGAATTGTTGCCTGTAACTTTTGCAAATTGCGGTTCCTTATAAGCAGAATTGCGTCCTTGCCCTTCGACGGTGATCTTGGAGCCGCCGCCGATATTCACCGAGGCGCCTTTTTCCGCCACGATTGCGGGAGAATTACCGCTATTCGTATTCTTTACGCTGACATCCGCGCCCTGAATATCCAAGGTTGCGTCGCTGCCCTTTACCGAAATGGCGGGCTTGCTCGACGCACTGTCCAAAGAAACTTTTCCGTTCTCCGCGCCTTTGATCGTGAGGTTCTTTCCTGCTTCGACCTGGATCCCCGCATTGGTGCCCTGCGATTTCACGGTGAGATTGTTCTCACCGACGTCGATCGTGAGGTCTGCGCCGACAGCAAGAGGCGCACTTCCGTCCAAAGTAAGGTCGCTCTCGAGGGTCACGCTGACGGGTTTGCCCGCTTCTGCCGTGGAAAGAAGGTTCTCGAGATCCGCTGCGGAGCCGACAAAGTAAGTACGATTCTCGTCTTCGTCTTCCGCATAGTGATTTCCGCCCTCGTCCCAAGCCGTTTTATTGCCTTCGCCGTCCGTGACAGAGGAATCGATGATCGTGACGTTCTCCGGCGAAACCGCCTCTTTGTCGGCGACGAGATCGGTCGTGCCGCTCCCCTCGACGGAACTGCCCTCGACTTTGAGCGTCGTCTCTTTCTCGGAATCCGTACTCCCGAGCTTGCCGACAAGACCGCCGACGGCAGGAGCATTCTCCTCCGTCGTTCCCTCTGCCGTATTTACGGTGGCATTCGAGACGGTGACATTCTTCACCGTGACATCGCCCTGCGCCTGTCCGACGACGACTCCGCCGACGAACTTATCTTCGGTACTGCTGTCAACTTTCGTCGCATCCACGGTAACATCCACAAAGTGCAGGTTCTGAATGGTTGCGCCGTCGATATTTCCGAAGAATCCGACTTCCGTCGCATCCGTCGATACCGTTGTCGAAAAGTTCTTGATCGTATTCCCTTCGCCGTCGAAGATGCCCTTGAAGGGGTGATCTGACGTTCCGATGGGGGTCCAGTCGGTTGCAGCGAGCGCTGCGGCGGCGCGGTGAAGGCTTGCGGGTTCCACATCATTGAAGTCGATGTCCGCTTTCAGGTGGACTTCCATCCCCGCATAGTCCTTTGTCGCAACGCTGTCGCGGAAGGCGACGAGCTGTTCGTAATTATAGATGCTGATGACGTTCGAGTTCATGCTCTCCATGAGCATTTCCCACTCGTCGCCATGGTAGCGATAGAGGCGGGAACCGCTGCCCTCGCCGGTCGGGCCGTGTTCGTCCACGCCGCTGAACCTGCCGAGGAAGAGATCGCCCTCTTGGGGATCTTCGACGGGATGGGTCAAATTGGGATCGCCGTAGCCGTCATAGAAGTGGATGGGCTCCTTGGCGGCCTGTCCCTCGGCGCCCTTGAGCGTTCCGAGAGGATCGCCCCATGTGAGCGCGCCGTTCTCGTCCTTATGATACTGATAGACGTCAAACGTCGTTGTATCCAGATAGAAGTCGTTTTCCAAGGCATCGGCGACCGTCCCGGGAACGCCCTTGCCCGAGAACCACATGACGCCGTTTCTGCCGCTTTCGCCTTTGAGGGTGAGAATGGGCTTCCAGCCGCCTTCGGTCTTCTGATAGAGATTGCCCGTCTTCGTGTCGAGGTAGAAGTCATTCACTTCGCCTGCCGTGGTTTCGTCCGGGGCAGCGGTGCCGTAGTGCCAGCTGCACGCCTCGCCCTCCGCCGCAACGCGCCACGTCTTGCCTTCCTTGATGTAGCTTTCGCGCGTCTCGGTGTTGAGGTAATAGTCCCCCGTCTTGCCGAGGCTCTCTGCGGGCGCTTTGTCGCCGTAGTACCACGTCGACCCGCTCGCGCTCTCAGTTGTGCCGTTCTCTTTCGTGCCCGCGCTCTCATCGCACGCACAGAAGATGCCCAGCGACAAGACAAGTACGAACAAAGAAGCAAGTACAAACAGCAGCGCAGTGAAAGAACGCTTTCTTGTCTTGTTCATAGTCTTTCTCCTTATCATTTTTTGCACGACATTCCCCGGTTCCGCCTTATCCACACGATAATGAAGACTGTGAAATGATCGATGCTTCTATTATTTTACCCCCCCCCTGATATGATTGTCAAGATTTTTTCGCAAAAAATTTGCATTTGTGTGAAAAATTTTTCATAATTGAGGTATTTTAGAACCGTTGCCCACCCGGTGAATTATACTATCAAGTGCAACGGTGGGATAAAAAAAGTAGTTCAAACGAAAATCTGTGTTATAATAGAGATTG
>CANPYD010000022.1 GCA_947587775.1 uncultured Clostridia bacterium | reverse complement strand
GACGTGCGGCTCGATGCTGTCGTACATGGCCTGAAAGGCATCCTTCACGATTTCGATGTCCCCCGTGACGACCGCGTCGCCGAGGGATTTCGTCGTCTCATGTTTTTGGAGTTCCTGCCCGATGGTCGTGCGGGAAAGATATTCTTCGATCAGTTTATGGATCCTCTGGGCGGTCTCGGAGACCCGCGCGATCTTCACTTCCAAGCTGTCCGTGGGTTTCAGGGACGCCTCGAGGTCGTCGACGATCTGATGCAGATAGCTCTTGAGCGTTCCGTCCACGGGCGCGGCGTCGATCTCTTCCCTGAGCTTTTCGATCATCTCGCGGATGATCGCGTCTTCCTGTTCCGAGGGCGTCGGCGTGTGTTCTTCGACCGTATTCTCCCTTTCCTGTGCCCGTACGGCGAGGACGGTGGAGTAGGACATCATGAATACCGCCAGCGCCATGACGAGAAGGAGCGCGGCGAGAAGAAGTTTGGGGATCCCGATCCTCATCTGTTTAACGCCGACGGAAGAGAGCGCCTGCTCGGTATCCTTGCGCTGTTTGCCCGCAAGGACGTCCTCTCTGCCCGAAAGTTCCACCATCGTTACGACGCGTTCCTCAAGCCCCATGCCGTCCACGCGGCGGGCGGTTGCGGAGAGGTCGGGTCGGAAGAGAAATCTGTAAAAGAGCGCGGTGAATCCCGCCGTTGCGGCAGCCCATACGCCCAGCGCAATGAACAGAAGATCGGAAACCGTGGCAAATGAGACGGCGGAAACGATGACGCTGAGCAGAAAACCGCAGATCGAAGCGCTCAGACACGCCTTCAAAAGCCCCTCCCGCCGCAACTTCGCGCGGTAACTTGCGAGAAGTTTTTCCTCTTTGGTAAGTTGTTTTTTCTCTTTCATACCGACCTCACCAAGTATAATTCTGTGCCTTGGGAATTTCAAGGCGGTTCGTCATATCCGACGGAATGTATCTGTCCTCTCTGTCCGAAAAATGGATCGCAAAGCTGAAATCCGCCCCGCTCACGATCGCGGGATTCTCCGCGGAGAGCGCTTTCAGAACGGAAAACACTTCACTGCTGTAGATAATATGCCCCATTCCCGCAAGGTTGAGCTCTCCCTTCCCGGCAAAGGCGCCGTCCACATATACGTCGAGCCATGCGACGCATTGCTTTGCAAGCGCGGCTTTGTCCGTTACCCCGTAAAAACCAAAGAGCGCATTGAACATCCTTTCGTCATATTGCAGAACGATGAAGGAGGGTCTGTCGCCCGAAGTTTGCAGGATCGGGTTCTCCATGGGAATCTGTTTGTATCCCTTTTCGTCGAATGCCCGCTGTGCATTGTTCCAACGGTTGAACGCTTCCGTAAATTCGGCGTCCGTTCTCGCCTGCGTCTCGGGTGCGAGCGCTGCATATGCCTCCGAAGCGGCGCGGAGAACGTTGAACCAGCTCATTCCGACGTTTTCAAGATCGGTCGGAACCTGCATTGCCGCTTCGATAAACCGCTGCGCCTTCTCGTTTTCCGCTTGGAGAAAGATCTCGCGGTAGCGTGCGCGGGCGTCCGTGAGCTTTTCATATGCCGCAGCGACTTCCGCGTCTTGTCTGACTTCTTCGGAGAGCCGCTCATACGCGCGCTCCGCCCGCAAAATATCCCCTTCGCTCTCCAAACCGATGGGCTCTTTGATCTCTCCGACGAGATCGAGAAATTCTTCTTTATCGTGAGCGTCCACGAGCGCGCGGTACGCCGCATTTGCTGCGTCGAGCTTCTCCTTTGCCTCCTGAACGCCCGCAAACGCTTTGATCTCTTCGTCAAAAGATTCGTAAGAATGGAGAAGCTCCGTGATCGCTTCACCCGAGTCAAGGGTGATCTCGCCCAAGCTCTCCACTCCTTCGATGAAGGAAGTCGCCGCCGTCCTGACCGCCTCTTTGTGCGCCGCCTGTTCCATTTCGGTGAGGTGTTCGTCGGCTTCGACAAGCGCCGCGTAGGCTTCCGAAACGCGCTTTTCCGCCTTCGACAGGTCGGAGAGTTCGGCGTAAAGTTCCTTTGCACGGTCGATCGCGGCCCTGTCGGAGAGAGTAAGCGCGTCTGCCGCGGGCACGAGATCTGTTGCGGCGAGGAAGGCTTCCACGCGCTCCTTTTCCGCTTTCTCCTCTTCCTCGCGTTCCGCCTGTGTTTTCAGTGTATCAAATTCCCGACGGTACCCGTCGAGCGCCGTTTTTCTCTGCGCAACGGCGGTGTCCCCTTTTTCGTCCTCGTCAAGGGCGGCGTAAACGATCGCCGCGGCGTCAAGATCTGCTTCGAGCGCAAGCGTAATGGGCGGCTCGATCTCATCGACGAGCCGTAAAAACAGGCGCATGCGCTGGGAATATACTTGTTCCGTCCCCTGCTCCTGCGGCACTTCCGCCTCGCCGCAGCCCGACGGGATGCAGGCACAGAGGAGTGTCGCTGCTATGACGATGGAAAGAAATCTCTTTTTCACGGATCTTCCTCACGAAAAACAGTGCATATTACTCTTAATTTTATTATATCACAAACAAATGTAAAGTCAATCTCTTTTCCCGATGTTGACATAACTTGTCATTTCATGGTCGTAATTTACATTTTCGTCCGCAGAAAGGACATTGACAAGAAGGAAAAAGGATGTTACAATAAACATGAGAAAACAAAAAGAGGATTTTGCCATGAAGCGCATTGCACACTGTCTGCTCCTTGCCGTCCTGCTTCTCTGCGCGCTCGCCCTTGTCGGGTGCGACGGAGACAACAAAAAGGATACGGGGACGGAGACGGAAAAGACGACCGCAACGATCACCTTCGATACGGGAACGGACGAGGAGATCCCCTCCATCACGTCGAGGATCGGGGGCAAAATTTATCCCCCTGCCGACCCCGAACGCGAGGGATACCGCTTCGACGGATGGCTGCTCGACGGCGAGCTTTTCGTCTTTGACGTGATGCCTGCGTCCGATCTCACGCTCCATGCCGCGTGGACAAAGTATTATACCCTCCGCTTCGAAACGGGCGAAGGGGGGACCGTCATTCCCGAAAAGACATATATTGCGGGTGAGACGATCGAACTTCCCGCCAATCCCGCGCGCGCCCATTATATATTCCTCGGCTGGACGCTCGACGGAGCTCCCTTTACGGGGGGCGTCATGCCGCAGAAAGATATCAGTCTAAAAGCGGAATGGGAAGAGGCGGTCACGATCTCCTTTGTGACGTATGCTTCGGACTGCATCGTCCCCTCCATCGTCGCCCGCGCGGGAGAGACGATCGAACCGCCCAAGGTCAACCGCAGGGGATTTCATCTGAACGGGTGGAAAACGGCGGGCGGGGCACCCTTCGTCTTTGATACCATGCCCGAAAGCGATCTTACGCTCTATGCGGACTGGATGGAGCTTACAAATCTTCCGTCGATGTTTATCGATCTCTTCGACGAAAGCGGAAACACATTCCCCCTCTCTTCGGTGCAGAAGGATCCCTATGTCGCGAGCAGGATCTCCCTTGAAAACACCGAGGACGAATATCTGTTGTATAACTTGCAGGCGGAATTCAAGGGGCGCGGAAACGGCTCTTGGTGGGATATCCCCTACGATAAAAAGGGTTACAAGATCAAATTCGACAAGAAACAGTCCCTCTTCGGAAGAGAAGCGAACAAGCACTGGGTCATCATCGCCTGCGTGAGCTCCCCCTATCCAGAGACGACTATGAGCCGCAATTATCTTGCCTACAATATGGCAAATGACGTATTCGATGGCATCGAATACACGACCTCGGCAAACTGGATCGACGTCTACGTCAACGGAGAATACCGCGGGGTGTATCTTCTCTGCGAGCATGTGCGCGTGGGCGACGGCCGCGTCGATATCCCCTCCGACTATCTGACTTCGGATTACGAAAATACGGGTTATCTCATCGAATACGACAACTACGCAAGGGACGGCGGGACGGAGGAAGGCGTCGATTACTTCACAGTGAGCGGCATGCGGTTCCCCTTTACCGTCCATTCGCCCGATCCCGAGGACGTCAGCGACGGAAAGGCGACGGTCACTAAAGCCGAATACATGAAGCAGATCGCATGGCTCAAAGGTGAGACCCAAAAACTTTGCAGCGCCGCAGTCGCTTCCGATTGGACGGGATTCTGCGAATATGCCGACGCCGATTCCTTTATCGACATGTATATCCTGCACGAGCTTTTCAAAAATATGGATACGGGTTACAGCTCCTTCTATCTCTATAAAAAGCCGAACGGGAAATTCTATGCGGGACCTGCATGGGACTTTGACGCGACCTGCATGGCTTCGGATGCAAATCCGACGGGAATTTTCGTCGCGGCGGAAGGCAGAGCCGTCCCCTCGAGCGAGTTCTATGTCAACCTCTACAAAAATGCCGCATTCAAACAGGCGGTGAAAGCACGGTGGAAGGAGATCTCTTCTTCGGTGCGGACGTTTTTGGACGAGCGGCTCAATGACACCGTCTATGAGACCTACAAGGCTGCAATGGGAAAGAATTACGCCAAATGGCTGAATCGCACGCAGGCAAACGCCGAAACGCAGTGGGTCGCGGACGTAAAAGCCCTGAAAACGTGGCTCGTTGCACGAGTCGACTGGCTCGACAAAGAATGGAAATTGTAAACGAAAAGACCCCGGACGGGGTCCTTTCTATATCAAGGAAATTTTATTTCATAATCTTCTTTACGGCTTCGATGTCCGCATGCGGAACGCCGTGCGCTTCGAGGCAATTCTGGATCTTTTCCGCAAGTGTTGCTCCTTCCGTCTCTTTTACCGTTTTCAGATAGTTGTTTTCGATGTTCGCAAGTGTCCTGAAATTATTGATCTTCCCGAAATTCGAGAAGAGATAATCGCGGTAGAGATCCTCTTCGCTCACGCCGAGCAGTCCGTTGATGAAAAAGGCGAACATCCCCGTCCTGTCCGTTCCGATATTGCAGTGGAAGATGAAGGGATAATTGCTCTCATCCGCCGCAAGGCTGAAAAACTCCTTCACGGAATCGAGGTTGTCGGTGAGATAGTTCCCATTGTCCCATTCGAGCTCCACATTATAATAATTTACGCTTTTGCCGAGGGGGCTCGAAGTGATGCCGCCCGCTTCATAGTCGTGGGCTTCCTTCATCCTGAGGTCGATCTCCGAACGGACACCGAGCTCGTAGAGCATGGTGTTGATCCCCTCTTCGGTGATCTCGATCACGGGATCCTTCGTCTCGCTCTTGTTGAGTCTGCCGCAGCGGTAAATCATCCCCTGTTTGACTCTTCCGCCGTCCGCCGTCGCCCAGCCGCCGAGGTCGCGCACGTTGGTAATGCCGTCCACATAGAGATTGCGGGGCGCGCCGTCTTCCGTAAAAAAGATCTCCGTCGGAGATACGCTCTTCTTCCCGTCATCTGAAACAGCCGTCACCCGCCAATAGTACTGGGAAGCGACATAAAGATTCGTGATATCATAGGAAGTCTGCGTGGTGGAACAGACGATCGCGTCCGAAAAATCCTCTTGGGTCGCGTACGCCAGTTCGTAGCGGGAGATATTCGTCCCCTCCGCCGTTGCCGCCCAGCTGAGCGTCAGGGACTTGGGACGGCTGAGCTCTTTTGTGCCCTTCGCATATTCCCCGATCGCCGTATACTCGCCCGCAAGGTACTGCCGCTGCTCTTCCGTATGAAGATCCACCATCCCCTGTACGGCATCGAGCTGCCACTCGACGGAGATATCCCCTCCGCCTGCCGCGCCGTCATCCTTCGTCCCGCATCCGCAAAGCGAAAGAAGCATACAGAAAGCAAGGCTGCAAGCCGTAAAGATCATCGTTGTTTTTTTCATCTGTTTTCCACCTGATCCGGAATTTGATATCATTATATCCCGCCCCCTTTGATTTGTCAATGCACATTTTTTTTCTTTGTCTATCGTATATGGCTATCAGACACAAAAAAACGCGCTGTTACCGCGCGTTTTTCTCTCGTTTTTTTACGTTCCCCGCTCAGGAAAGGGGGACGACATTCACGGCACGAAGTTTTCCGCCGTCTTTGGGATCGGGCTCAGTGTCAAATGTGACCTTCTGCCCTTCCTTCAGCGTGTGGAATCCTTCCATTTGAATGGCGGAGAAGTGCACGAAAATATCGTCTCCTCCCTCATCGTTGGAAATGAATCCATACCCCTTGCCGTCGTTGAACCATTTTACTGTTCCGTTCACTTTGTTACCTCCTATGGTGCGCACAAAAGACTGTCTCGTACTGCGCACTGTTGCTATTATATCATTCGGGATGTAAATTGTCAATACCTATTTGAAATTTTCTTTCAATTTTTGAGAAAAGTTTCGAGCAATCTTGCGGCTCCTTCCGTAAAGGCGCCGAGCTCTTCGGCGTTGAGTTGGCGATAGTTCATGAGCGCCATAAAGTAGATCTGCTGTGCCGCCAGCGTCTGCGCTTCCTCTGCCGCGCCCCTCAGGGCATTGACGGCGGGAGACGCCGTATTCACGACGAGCGTAAGATCCTCGGGCGACTCTCCCATCTTATAGAAGGAATTCATCTCAGACATTCTGCGCATGAATTCGGAGACATTGATGATCGCGGGAACCTGCCCGTCCTTGAGTTTTTCCGTCCTGACGGTGACCTGTTTCCCTTCGAGCGCCTTTTTGAAGATCTCTTCGATCTCCGTATCCGCCCCGCTCTCCTCTTTGAGCGCCCCGGCGACGTCCGCGTCGATCCGCAAAAAACGCACGCGTTTGGGATTTTTATACTCAATATAACTGATAAAATGAGGGTCGATGTAGGTATCGCACACGATCGCGTCGAGCCCGGCGTCCTTGAACATCTTGATATACTGTGCCTGCTTGCCGGGGTCGGAAACGTAGTATGCTGCCTGCGGTTCCTTTCCCTCTTTGGCGTCTTCGTCGCTCACTTCCTCGCCGAAGAAGCTCTCGATCGGCCGGAACTCCCCGCTGAGGTTCTTATAAATGATGATATCCTTGACCTTTTTATAGAATTCGTCGTCCTTGATACAGCCGAATTTGACAAAGGTAGAGATATCCTCCCAGCAGCTTTCATACTTTTCACGGTCGTTTCTGTAAAGTTCCGTGAGTTTGTCCGCGACCTTCTTTGTGATATGTGCCGCGATCTTCTGCACCTGCCTGTCGTTTTGCAGGAAGGAACGCGAGACGTTGAGCGGGATATCCGGGCAATCGATCACGCCGTTCAGGAGCATGAGGAACTCCGGGATCACTTCCTTGATGTTATCTGCGATGTATACTTGGTTGCAATACAGTTTGACGTGGCCGCGCTCGAGCTCCGCCTGTTTCCTGATTTTGGGGAAATAGAGAATGCCCTTGACGCGGAACGGATAATCCATATTCAGATGGATCCAGAAGAGCGGTTCGTTGAAGTCCGAAAACGTGTCGCGGTAGAAGGTCTTGTATTCCTCTTCCGTGCAGTCTTTTGGCTCGGAGAGATAGAGCGGCTTGGGGGTATTGACGGGCTTGTCGTCCTCCCCCTTGGGATTGAGATAGATCTCGTAGGGCATGAAAGAGCAATACTTATTGAGCAGCCTTCTGATCTCGCTTTCGCGGAGGAATTCCGCCTCCTCTTTCGCGATGTGCATGACGATCTTCGTGCCGCGCGTCTCCTTTTCGCAGGAGCCGATGGTATAGGTACTGTTCCCGTCGGACGCCCAGTGAACGCCCTCTGCGCCCTCACGGTAGGACTTTGTGTAGATCTCGATATTTTCGGAAACCATGTAGGCGGAATAAAAACCGAGACCGAAATGCCCGATAATGCCGTCTCCGCCCGCTTTCTCGTACTTTTCCACAAAATCGGCAGCCCCCGAAAAGGCGATCTGCGTGATGTACTTCTCGACCTCTTCTTCCGTCATGCCGATGCCGTTGTCCTCGACGGTGAGCGTGCCCGCCTTGTCGTCCGTCGAGACCGTGATCCTGTAATGCTCTTCGGCAGCGGCTTCCCCGAGCTCGGCAAGCTTTTTGTGTTTGGTGATCGCGTCCGAGGCGTTCGCTACGATCTCACGGAGAAAGATGTCCTTCTCCGAATACAGCCATTTTTTGATGATCGGCATCATATTTTCGCTTGAAATGCGGATGTTGCCCTGTTTTTCCATATGAATATCTCCTTTTTCTGTTCGCATTTATATAAACAAAAAAATCCGCGTTTAAGCGGATTTTCTGTTTATTTTTTGCCGAAAGGCATTATTTCTCTTCGTTGTTTCCGCCGAGAAGATCGGCAATGGACGCGCCGCCGTAGCCGCCTTCCGTCCACTCTCTGTACTCGTCGCCCTCTTCGTATTCGCTGCCGGCGTTGTTCTTGCGGCCGCCCTTGCGGGGACGGCGCTGGCCATGCTCCTGCGAGCCCTCTTCACGTTCGGGACGGGGCTCATATTCGGGACGGGGTGTCAGTGCCTTGATGGAGAGCGTGATCTTTCTCTCCGCAGGATTGAATGCGATGATCTTCGCGTCGATCTCTTCGCCGATCGAAAGAACGGACGTGGGATTTTCAAGCCACTCGTGCGAGATCTGGGAAACATGGACAAGACCGTCGATGCCCTTTTCAAGTTCGACAAATGCGCCGAACGGAACGATGCGGACGACCTTTCCGTGGACGACATCGCCCTCCGCGTATTTCTCCGCGGCGAGCTCCCAAGGCTGCTGCTGCAACTGCTTGTAGCCGATGGAGACCTTCTTGTTGTCGCGATCCACTTTCAGAACTTTGAACTGATAGCGCTTGCCGATCTCGAGCACTTCGGTCACTTCCTTGACACCCGTCCACGAGAGATCGGAGATGTGCGCAAGGCAATCGAATCCGTTCACGGAGACGAATGCGCCGAAGCCCGTCACGCGTTCAACCTTCCCTTCCACCACGTCACCGACCTGGATGGAATCGAAGAACGCCGCTTCTTTCTCGGCCTTTGCGGCTTCACGTTCCGCCTTCTCCGCTTCGAGGATCACACGCTGGGAAGCGATGATCTCCTTTCTGCGTTCCTTTCTGATCTCGAGAAGTTTGAGACGGAGCGTCTTTCCCTTATATTTTTCGAGGTCTCTTACATAGCCCGAACGGATCTCGCGTGCGGGAATGAAAACGGGATAGGTGCCGAGCTCAGCGGTGAGACCGCCCTTGTTGGTACCCGTGCAGACGACGCTGAACTCCTTTCCGTTTTCGATATCCTTGAGAAGAGCTTCCTCCTCGCGGATCTTCTTGACGGCCTTTTCGGAAAGCTTGACCTTCGGAGAGACTTCCACGACCATGACGTGGATCTCTTCGCCGACCCGTGCAGCATACGCCTCGCGGCTATATTGCTCGCAATCGAGTTCTTCCTTCGCAAGAAGGATCTCGAGCTTCCCGGAGGCGGAGACATAAATGCCCTCGTCCGTCGCGGAGACAATATTCGCAGAGATGATCTGCCCTTTCTTGTAACGCTCGTTCTTGTCGATGTCCTCGACGACCTTTTCCATCAGATTCGCCTGCTTTTCGACGGGCTTTTCTTCGGCGGGCGTCTCGGGCTCCGCATGCGTTTCGGGTGCCTGCGCTTCTGCAACAGGCGCTGCTTCCTGCGTCTCGGGCGCAGCGACTTCCGTCACGGGCGCCGTTTCTTCGACGACTTCGGTCGTCTCATGTACTTCCGCGTTGTTTTCTGCCATTTTGAAGAGAACCTCCTGAGTCAGCCAATCGGGAGTGCTCGCTCCCGCTATCACGCCGACCCTTTTCAAAAATTTGATTTTTTCATATTCGAAATCGTCTGCTGAGTTCAACCTGATCACCCGATCGCACTTCGCCGACGCAATTTCGCAAAGCTTTGCTGTGTTGCTGCTGTTTGCCCCGCCGATGACAAGTACAGCATCACATTTTGCGGCAAGAGAAACCGCCTCTTTTTGCCTACATACAGTAGTATAACAAATTGTCTTAAAAATCTCAACTGTTTTCGGGGCTACATTTTTAAGATTTTTTGCAATTTTCGAAAATCTTTGCTCCGAAAAGGTGGTTTGGGACACCAAAACGACGTTTTTTCCGGCAAGCACAGAAAAATCGTCCGTCTCGGAGGGGAAAATATAGCTCTCCGAAGGACACCACCCGACGAGCCCTTTGACTTCGGGATGGGCGGGATGCCCCGCGATGGCGACCGTCTTTCCCGCCTTCCCCGCTTCATACACGATCCTCTGGGTACGGCGGACAAACGGGCAAGTGCAGTCGATGACGCGGATGCCCCGGTTCGCACATGCGGTATAGACCTCCCGTCCCACGCCGTGGGAGCGGATGATGAGCACGGCACCATCGGGGACTTCGCAAAGATCCTCCACCGTGGGAATGCCGCGCTCCGTGAGGCGGCGCACCACCTCTTCGTTATGAATGAGCTCGCCGAAGACGAAAGTATTTTCGGGCGGCACCGAAAACGCGGTGTCCACCGCCCGCCTTACGCCCTCGCAAAAGCCGCAGTTTTTTGCGACGATAACTTCCACTCAGGCTTCCTTCTTTTTCTTTTTTTTGCTTGCAAGAAAGGCGCGGTGCTCTTCGCGGAGCTCGTAGAGCCTGTTTTTGAGCTTCTCATCCGCGGCGGCATAGTCCACGGCAGTCATGCGCTTTCCGTAATATTCGCTCAGCTCCATCGGTTCGCCGAATACGACGTGCGTCACATGGAACACTTTGGGTCTGTTACAGATGACGAAGGGAATGACGGGCGTTTTTGTCTTGATCGCAAGCAGCGCCGCACCCCCGTGGAAGGGCAGGAATTCCTCATCGGAGACCTTGTTCCGCGTTCCCTCGGGGAAGAGAGAGATCTTCTCCCCGTTTTTCAGAACTTTCATGGAATCCATCAGCGTACGGACGTCCGATCCGTCGCGCATTGCCGGGATCGCGCCGACGCGCCTCGCCCAGTATCCGACGACGGGAACGTGCAGGAGAGATTCTTTCATCAGATAATGGATCCCCTCCCCCGTCGTGCGGGCGGGATAGAACACGTCCCAGATGCAGTAATGGTTTCCCATATAGATATAGGCGCCGGGGCCGACCTTTTTGTACCCATACAATCTAT
>CANPYD010000021.1 GCA_947587775.1 uncultured Clostridia bacterium | reverse complement strand
TCGCGCGCCTTGTCTTTCTCGGCTCTAAGCCGAGCATAACTGTATTGATTCGTTTGGCAAAATAACAATTATGGAAAAATTTTCATTCGAACTCATCAAAACAGACCCCGAGACGGGGGCGAGGGCGGGCGTTTTGCACACGCCGCACGGGGACATCGAGACGCCCGTCTATATGCCCGTCGGCACGCAGGCGACCGTCAAGGGCATGCTTCCGCGCGACCTCAAGGAGATCGGCTCGCAGATCATTCTCTCCAATACCTATCATCTCTATATGCGTCCCGGGGACGAGCTCATCGCCCGCGCGGGGGGCTTACATAAGTTCATGAACTGGGACAGACCCATTCTCACGGACAGCGGCGGGTTTCAGGTCTTTTCGCTCGCCAAACTCAATAAGATCACGGACGACGGCGTGACCTTTTCCTCCCATGTGGACGGGAGCTATCATACCTTCACCCCCGAAAAGGCGATGGAGATCCAGCATAACTTGGGTTCGGACATCATGATGGCGTTCGACCAGTGCTCGGAATACGGCTACACGCATCAGCAGGCGGAGGCGGCGATGGAGCGCACGTCCCGCTGGCTCGAGCGGTGCTATGCCGTCCATGACAGGCCGCAGCAGGCGCTCTTCCCAATCATACAGGGGAACTTTTATAAGGATTTGAGGGAAGAAAGTCTGAACCGCTGTCTGCCTTTCGTCAAGCATGGCATCGCGATCGGCGGGCTGTCGGTGGGGGAGCCCAAGTCCCTCATGTACGAACTTTTGGACTTTTTACAGCCCAAACTTCCGACGGACGTCCCCCGGTATCTTATGGGAGTCGGTTCTCCCGACTGTCTTATGGAAGGAGTGCTCCGCGGCGTGGATATGTTCGACTGCGTGCTCGCAACAAGAGTCGCCCGCAACGGCACGGCACTCACGTCACGGGGGAAGATCGTCGTGCGGAACGGGAAATATAAGGAAGATTTTACGCCGCTCGACCCCGATTGCGGGTGCTACACCTGTAAGAATTATTCCAAGGCATACCTCCGCCACCTCGTCAATGTGGGGGAGATGATGAGCGGCATGCTCCTGTCCCTCCATAACATCGCCTATCTGCATACCCTCATGCGCGGGCTCAGGGAGAGTATCCTCCACGGCTACGTCAAGGATTTCGTGAAAGAATTTTATGCGAAACAGGGAGAAGAATCGACATGATCCGCGCATGAAATTCGCGTGAAAGACAAAAAAGGCGTTGTAAATCGCTTGCCAAAATTGCCCCCGATATAGTATGATAGAGGGGAAATAAGGAGAACCGAATGAGATTACAAGTATCCGAAACCTATGAACTTGTCCACGGTGCGGAGCTCCTCGGGGCGGAAACCGCCGAGGGCGAGACCGAAGGCACTGAACAGCCTGCGGGCAACCAAACAAGCGATCAGAATAAAGGGGGCGGCGGTTCGCCCTTCAATTGGCCGCTGACCGTCGTCGTTGTCGCACTCTTTGTGCTCATCATCGGCTGGCTCTTCCTTTCGGGAAGAAAGAACCGTGCGAGGGACAAAGAATATGTCGAGCAGATCGATGCGATCAGACCCGGAAACAAGGTGAAGTCCCGCGGCGGCCTCTGCGGGATCGTCGTGGAAGTCTGCGACGACAATACCGTCATCATCGAGACGGGCAGCGAGGCCTCGGGCAAATCCCACTTCAAACTCATGAAGGAGTGCATCTACGAGACGGACGCCAAGGGCCCGACCCAGCTTGCGCGCGAGGAAGCGGAACTGAGAAGACAGGCGGAGAAAAATGCAAAAAACGCCGCCAAAACGGAATCCGCACCCGCAGCGCCCGCAGCGCCCGAACCTTCCGAGGAATCCGAAGCGGTAGAAGCGCCCGAAGCGCCCTCTTCCGAGACGGCGGAAGCCCAAGGGGAAGAAACGAAAGACTGAGCATAATGCATTCTCTCTCCGCATACCTTACGGTGTGCGGAGGTTTTTTATGGAAAAAGGTTTCTGGAAGGGAACGGCATTGCAGCTTCTCATTGCGGCGTTTGCCGCCGCGCTCTTTTCGCTGTTTGCGCTCTCCGTCGCGGCGATCTTCGTGAAGATCTTTCTTCCGCCCGAGACGGTCGTCACGGCGGTGAACTGGTGTATCAAGTGCGTTGCGGCGTTTCTTTCTTCCTGTTTCTTCATCAAGGGCGAACGCGCACTGCTCAAAGGGGTCGGCGCGGGCGTGCTGTATGCGATCCTCGCGCTCATTCTCTTTTCCTTCATCGGCGGGTGGCATTTTGACGCTTTCTTCTTGCTCGAACTCGTCGTCTGCGGGATCCTCGGGGGCGCGGGCGCACTTCTCGGCGCAAAATTGCGCAAAGCGTAAAAAAATACTTGCAAATTTTTCCGCGGCGGTGTATAATAAGAAAAAACCTTATGGGAGATTGTTATGATCAAGACGATTGCAAAGCCCCGGGAAAAGAAGATCACAGGCTGCGGTGAGTGCAGAAGCACCTGCCAGTCCGCCTGCAAGACCAGCTGCACGGTCGGGAACCAGTCCTGCGAGCGCATTACGAGAGAACAGAAGATCGACGGGCAGAAGTAAATCTTACGCGAAAATTGAAAAGCGGCGCGTCGCGTCGCTTTTTTCCTGTATGATCTCATGATACACGTTTTTCAATACCACGACGATTATTACGTTTACGACACGGGCAGCGGCAGTCTGCACATTGCGGACGAGCGCACGGCGAAGTATCTCGGGGGAGAGCCTGTTTGTCTTACGGACGAAGAGCTCGCCGAGATCGCCGCTCTGAAAGCGGAGGGACTTCTGGACGCCCCCGAAACGGACGCCCGTCCCATCAAGCGGGAGGAGATCAAGGCGCTCTGCCTGCATATCTGCCACGATTGCAACCTTCGCTGCAAGTATTGCTTTGCGGACGAGGGTGCCTATCATGCCGCGCGCGAGATGATGTCCTTTGAAACTGCCAAGGCGGCGATCGACTTCCTCCTCGAAAAGAGCGGGAAGAGAAAGGTGCTCGAGGTGGACTTCTTCGGTGGCGAACCGCTCATGAACCTGAACGTCGTCAAGCGCACCGTCTATTATGCCAAGGAAGAGGCGGCAAAGCGCGGCAAGCGCTTCCTCTTCACGACGACGACGAACGGCCTTCTTCTCGACGACGAAACCATTCGGTTCTTCAACGAGGAGATGGAGAACGTCGTCCTCTCCCTTGACGGCAGAAAAGAAGTGCACGACGAAGTGCGCAAGACGGTGAACGGCAAGGGGAGCTTCGACGCAGTGATCGAAAAGATCAAAAAGTTCGTGCGCGCGAGAGGGGACAAGCACTATTATGTGCGGGGCACATTTACGGCGAAGAATCTCGATTTTTCGAAGGACGTGCTCTTCCTCGCCGATCAGGGCTTCGATTCCCTTTCGGTGGAGCCTGTCGTCACGGAGATCCCCGATCTCGAGATCAAAGAGGAGCATCTTCCCGTCATCGAACAGGAGTACGACGCCCTCTGCGACGCCTATATCGAACGCGAAAAGGAGGGGAAGGGCTTCAATTTCTTCCACTTCAACGTGGATCTCGAAGGGGGACCCTGTCTCGAAAAGCGGGTTTCCGCCTGCGGCGCGGGGAACGAATATTTCTCCGTCGTGCCAAGCGGCGACATCTATCCCTGCCACCAGTTTGCGGGGGATCCGAAGTGGAAGATGGGCAACGTCTTCGAGGGGACGCTCGATCCCGCGATCAGGGGGAAGTTTGCAAACAGTTGCCTGTTCACGCGGGAGAAGTGCAAGGACTGTTTTGCGAAGTTCATCTGCTCGGGCGGATGCAGCGCGAACAACTATCACTTCAACGGCGACATCGAAAAACCGTACGAGATCACCTGTGCGATGATGAAAAAACGCGTCGAATGCGCCATGCGGGTGCTCGCTGCACGCAAATCAAAAGAAATTTAGACGAAAAAATATGAAAATGCGCGTATTTCGGCTTGACGATATCCCGCATTTTATATATAATGGTTAAGTGGAATTTTTCCGATCGGAGATTTTCCTGCGGGGATCTCCCCGCGTTCAGATAGGAGGAGGCAATGAGCAAAGTAAAATCGGCGATTTGTTTGGTACTCATGACCCTGTTGGTCGCCGGATTATGTCTGATATGTTTCGTGTCCTTTCCCGTGAGCGATATCAGCACGTTTAATTCCATTCTTTCAATGACGGAAAAAGACGCGGATCTCGGTATGGCTTACGGCGGAAAAGACGACGGGAGCGAAAGATATCTCGGCGGCGGCTATTCCGTGGTTTATTATCCCGAGGGCGTCATCTCCGCGGAGGAGTATGAAGCAACGCTCGGCGGGAAAGAGAACGAAGCGGACAAGGACAAGTACGCGCAAAAGTACGGCAAGGTCGGTTCTCTCTATTTTGAGAAGGACAAGATCAAGCTCGAAGACGGGAAGCCCAACGAAACGTTTGCGGCGGACTTTCAGAATGCGGCGGAGCTCGTCACGGAGCGGTTTGAACGCCTCTGCAAAGAGGACATCCGCGTGAGCGTGCTCGACGACTACACGATCCGCGTCTTTGCGCCCCAGGCGTACACACTTCCTGTTTCACGTATTTCTCTTATACGGACAACCTCGTCATTAAGAGCGGTTCGGGGAACGACGCGTCCTCTGCGACGCAGATCATGCCCGCGACCGAAAGAAAGGATGACGTCATAGGGGATTACATCAAGAGCGCGGGAACGCGTTCGGGCGCGAACGGGGTAAGCGCTGTCACCATCGAGCTTACGGAAAAGGGCAGAAAGGCGCTCCACTCCGCGACGGAAGGTGCAACGCAGGATGCCAGCGTCACGATCTTCTTCATGGTCGGGGAAAATACCGTTCTCCGCATGGGGACGTATCAGCCTCTCGACGAGAGTTCGCTCACGATCTCGAGTACGTCGATGACGGAGATGGAGGCAAAGACCGACGCGATCCTCATCGATACCACGCTCAACAGCGTTTCGACCGATCTTACCTTTAAGGTCGCCGGTCAGACCGCTTATCACGCGCAATACGGTGAGAACGCACTCATGATGCTCTACATCGTCTATGCGGCGCTCGCGGTCATCATGCTGGTGTTCTTCTTTGTGAGATATCGCCTTCTGGCGTTTGCACACCTGTATACCTACCTGCTCTTTGTGTGCGCTTCCGTTCTCTGCGTATGGGCGATCCCGTTCCTGTCGCTGAGCACAGAGACGTTCACGGCGTTCCTTCTGACGTCCGTACTCCTCAGCGTTGCGGATGCGGTCACGTTTGAAAACGTGCGGAAGGAATACGCGCTCGGCAAGACAATGACGTCTTCCGTCAAGACGGGTTACCAGAAGTGCATGTGGAAGCTCTTCGACCTGCACATCGTGCTTGCGCTCATCGGCTTCTTCACCTTCTTCGTTGCCCTGCCTCCGTTCAGCTCCTTTGCCTTTGTGCTCGGCCTGACGTCGGTATTCTCGGGGCTCGGTGCGCTCATCGTCAACAGGTTCAACTGGGCGATCCTCATGGCGTATACCCCGAAGAAGGGAGCCTTCTGCAACTTCAAGAGAGAGGAGGTCGAAGATGAATAAGAATTTCAGACCTTGGAAACTTCTGCATATCTGGCTTGCGGTCTCGGCGGTCGTCATCATTGCCGGTGTGATCCTGATGGCACTTCTCGGCTTCAATACCGCCTCCGACAATCCCGAAAACCTGCAACTCGAAGTGCGGTATAATATTACCGTCATCAAGTCCGAAGAACCGCAGGAGCAGCTTCAGACTCTCTGCGAGGACGTGTTCGATAAGAACAACATCTCCGCCTGCGAAATGCAAAAGACGCAGGGCTTGGGCGACGGGCAGGATCGGGACGCTTTTGTGTTCAAATTCTCCGCCGACGTCTCTGCCGAAACGCAGGCAAAAGTGAAGGCAGACATCGACGCGGGCGTGAAAGAGCTCTTTCAGGATCCCCTCACGGAAGTCTTTACCGTTTGGCATCATGAATCTTTGCAGAGCGGTGCGGGTCCTGTCTGGCGCGGTGCGATCGCGGTGGGGCTCGTCGTAGCGCTCGTATATGTCGGCTTCCGCTTCGGCGTCGGCAGTGCGCTCACGGGGCTTGCCCTTTCCGTGCACGATGCTTTCTTCACACTCTCGATTTTCGCCATCACGCGTATTCCCGTGTATGCAGCGGCTCCCGTCCTGTATGCGGGGATCGCGGCAGTACTCTCCGTCGTGTTCTGGCTCATCCATTGCATGAAGCTCCGCGATATCAAGAAGGAGTCGCAAGGCTCCGTCGGCGCGGAGGAGGCAGTCGAAGAGAGCTTTGCAAGCTGCTGGAAGAAGATCCTTCTCTTTGCGGGGATCGTTGCGGTCGTGCTCCTGCTCTGCGGCGTCGTCGCCACGGCGGGTGTGAGAGCGTTCTTCCTGCCCATGCTTCTCTGCGTGGCGGTCGCGCTCTACTCTTCTCTCCTGCTCGGCCCCGCCCTTCATGTTCCCGTCAAGCGTTGCTTCGATAAGTTCTCGCGGAAGGGAAAGGTCAAATATGTCGGCAAACAAAAACAGGCGGAAGAAGAGTGATCATCTAAGCGTTAAACGGCGGGAGACTTCCCGCCGTTTTTGGTAATCATATGAAAAAACTTGTCCGCGAATACGAATTTTCGCCCGAACAACTGAATACGGTGAGAATGCTTGCAAGGCGGCTGTCGCTCACGGAGACGACGGCAAGCCTGCTCTATGCGCGCGGCATGGATACCGAGGAGAAGATGCTCTCCTTTTTGGAGCCCGGGAAGGCGCACTTCCTGTCTCCCTTCCTCATGCAGGGCATGCGGGAGGCGGCGGAGCTTTTGAAGCGCGCCCGCGACGAGGAATGGCGGGTCGCCATCTTCGGCGATTACGATGCGGACGGGATCGGCGCATGTGCGATCCTTTCCCGCGCGCTCAGGGTGTTCGGGATCGAACCGTACGTCTTTGTCCCCGAGCGGACGCAGGGATACGGGCTCAGTATCGACGCCATCGACTTTATCTTCGACGATTTCCTGCCCGATCTCATCGTGACGGTGGACTGCGGCATCTCCAACGCGGAGGAAGTGGAATACATCAAGGCGCAGGGGGCGTACGTCATCGTCACCGACCATCACGAGCTCCCGCCCCGGCTCCCCGACTGCATCGTCGTCAATCCCAAACTCAAAGACGATTACCCTTACGACAACCTCTGCGGCGCCGGCGTCGCCCTGAAACTCGCCTGTGCCCTGATCGGGGAGAGGGCGTACGCCTACCTCGATTTCGCGGCGCTCTCCACCGTGGCGGACAGCGTGCCGCTCCTCGGCGAGAACCGCGATATCGTTGCCGAGGGTTTGAAACTCATTGAAAAGAGCCCCCGTCCCGCGTTTTCGGCGCTTCTCGGAAAGACGAGCGAGATCTCGGCGCAGACGCTCGCCTTCACCGTGGCGCCCCGCGTCAATGCGGCGGGAAGAATGGGGGACGCACATGCGGCGCTCCGCCTCTTTACGACGGAGATCCCCGAAGAGGTCGCCCCTCTTGCCGAAAAGCTCAATCTCTATAATCAGGAACGGCAGCGCTGCTGCGACGAGCTGTACGCGCAGGCTTCCGCCGAGATCCGCGCCGGAGGGGCATACGGCAACGTCGTCATGCTCGCGGGGGAAAACTGGAATGCGGGATTTGTCGGGATCGTCGCCGCCCGCATTGCCGAGGAATTCTCCCGCCCCGCGCTCCTGTTCGTGCGCCACGGCGATATGCTGAAGGGGAGCGCGCGGAGCATTGAAGCCGTCAATATCTTCGAGGCGCTCAAAGCGTGCTCGCAGTACATCGAAGAATTCGGCGGGCATGCGCAGGCGGCGGGGATCAATATCAAAGCGGAAAATTTCGGGGCGCTCAGAGACGCCCTCGACGAATATATCGGTACACACTACACGCGGGAGGATTTCGACTCCGTTCTGCCCGTCTGCGAGGCGGCGGAGAATGCGGATCGGGTCGCGCACGAGCTCGCGCGCCTCGAACCCTTCGGCATGGGCAACCGCAGACCGCTCTTCTCTGTGAGGGCGGGAAAGGTGGACGCGGTTCCCGTAAAGGCGGGCTCGCAGCACCTCTCCTTTGCGCTCGGCGGGCTCAACTTCATGTATTTCAGCGGGCTTAAGGACTTGAAACTACTGAGAAGCGACGTCGTCAAGACGGTCGTCTATGAATACAATCTCTCCCTGTTCCGCGGCAGAGAGTACTTAAAGGGCTTTGTGCGCGCCGTTCTCGCGGAGGGCATGAGCGGCAGGGAAGTGGAACTCGACGCCTTTGAGGGGCAGCTCTTCACGCTGGGCATAGAGCCCGAGGCGGAAGTGCTCGATACGGCGGGACTCGACGCGTTCATCGGGCAGCAGCTGCGCAGCTGTGCTTACGGGCTCGCCGCCGTCTGTTTTTCGAGAGAGACGCTCAAAAAATTCCCGTCCCTCAGCGGCCTTCCCGTGGAGATCTTCCGTCTCTCTTCCACCAATGTCACGAATACGGTGCTCTTTGCGCCCGAGGACGGGTGTGACCTTTCCGCCTACCGCGACGTCGTGTTCTTGGATCGTCCCGCGGGCATGCCCTGCGTCACGGGGCACGCAAAACTCAAAATCAACCGCGAGATCTGCGGTTACGAGCGCGTACGCTCCTCAGGGGTCGGACGGGAGAAACTTCTCGAGATCTTTGCCGCAGTCAAGAACAGTTCCCTTCGCGGCGGGACCCTTGCGGAGGCGGCAAGCAGTTGCGGCGGACTCGGCTTCGGGGAGGATCGGCTCCTCTTCGCACTGGCGGTCTTTTCGCAGCTCGGACTCGTCCGTCTCGAGGACGGCGCCGTGAAGGTGGTGCGCGGGCAGAGGAAAGAGCTCATGGATTCTGCGATCTATGCGGCGTCTCTCCGCCTCAGGGAGGAATGATATGGAACCCATTCTCATGAAGATCTATGAGTATTATGTCGGCGAGGACAGGGATATGCTGCTCCGCGCATTCGACTTTGCTTCCCGCGCCCACAAGAACCAGAAGCGTGCGTCGGGGGAGCCCTACTTCATCCATCCCTGCGCCGTTGCGGAGATTCTGGTGGATCTCGGGCTGGACGGGGCGACCGTCGCCGCCGCCCTTCTCCATGACGTCATCGAGGACACCCCCGCCACCGAGGAGGATATCCGTCGGGAGTTTGGCGAAGAGGTCTTGACGCTCGTCTCGGGCGTGACGAAACTCGATAAGATCGTCTTCAAGTCGCAGGAAGAGGAAGAGGCGGAGAACTTCCGCAAGATCTTCATCGCGATGGCGAAGGATATCCGCGTCATCATCATCAAACTTGCCGACCGTCTCCACAACATGCGCTCGCTCAACTTCCTCTCCGAGGAGCGGCAGCACAAGATGGCGAAGGAGACCCTCGATATCTATGCGCCCATCGCGGGCAGGCTCGGTATCAGCCAGATCAAATGCGAACTCGAGGATCTCTGCCTCAAATATCTCGATCCCGAGGCGTTCGAGTTCCTCGTGGAGAACATTCATCAAAAACTCGAAGAGCGCAACCGGTTCGTCGATTTCGTCGTCGAGGAGATCAACGGGATCCTGTCCGAATCGAATATCCCGGGCGAGGTGTTCGGGCGCCCCAAGCACTTCTACTCCATCTATAAGAAGATGACGACGAAGCACAAGACGCTCGACCAGATCTACGATCTCACGGCGGTGCGGGTCATCGTCGCGACGGTGGACGAGTGCTACGAAGTGCTCGGCAAGATCCACAAGAAGTGGAAGCCCGTGCCGGGGCGCATCAAAGACTATATCGCAACCCCCAAGCCCAACATGTACCAGTCATTGCATACCACCGTCGTCACCAACTTCGGGCAGCCCTTCGAGATCCAGATCAGGACGGAGGAGATGCACCGCACGGCGGAGTACGGTATCGCCGCGCACTGGAAATATAAGGAACAGCGCGACACGGAGACGACTTTGGATCAGAGGATGTCGTGGATCCGTGAAATGATGGAGTTGCAGGGGGGCTTCCGCGACTCCAAGGAGTTCATGAACAGCGTCAAAGAGGAGCTCTATTCGAGTGAACTCCTCGTGTTCACCCCGCAGAGCAAGGTCATTTCTCTGCCCGAAAACGCCACGCCCGTCGACTTTGCCTACGCCATTCACTCCGAAGTCGGCAACCGCTGTACGGGCGCGAAGGTCAACGGGAAGATCGTCCCGCTCGACTCCGTGCTCGAACTCGGCGACGTCGTCGAGATCATTACCTCGCCCACGAGCAAGGGTCCCTCGCGCGACTGGCTCAAATTCGTCAAATCTCCCTCCGCCAAGGCGAAGATCAAGGCGTTCTTCAAGAAGGCGATGCGGGAGGACAATATCAAGCTCGGCAAGAGCATGCTCGAGGACGCGGCAAAGCGCAAGGGATACCAGCTCTCCGAACTCCTCACCCCCGAGAGTTTCAAGAAAGTCTCCGAAAAATTCTCCTTCGATACACAGGACGAGATGTTTTCCGCCGTCGGATACGGGGCGGTCTCCGTCAATCAGGTCTTTTTCAGGCTCATCGACTACTTCCGCAAGGAAGTGCCCACGCCCGTTTTGCAGCCCTTCAAGGAGAAGAACGCCAAGGGGGCCGTCACGATCAAGGGCATGGGAGGACTTCTCGTCTCCTTTGCGGGATGCTGTTCGCCCGTCCCCGGTGACGATATCGTCGGGTTCGTCAGCCGTGGCAGGGGCATCGTGATCCACAGAAGGGACTGCCCCAACCTCAAAAATGCGGAAGAGGACAGACTCCAGCCCGCCGAGTGGACGAAACAGGAGGGGGAGGCGCGCTTCAAAGCGGGACTTCTCGTCACGGCGGAAGAGCAGGGCGCGGCGCTTGCGGCGATTTCTTCCGTCCTTTCGGACATGAAACTTTCTTTGACGTCCATCAACGGACGGTACGACAAGAACGGCGACGCCCTCGTCGAGGTCACGGTGTCGCTCCTCAGCAAGCAGGACATCGAAGTCATCATCTCCCGCCTCTCGTCGCGAGACAAGATTGTAAGCGTTAGAAGAATGAGCAATTAGTTTCGCTCGATTTCTTTTGCGCTTGCGCCTTTTCGGCGCAAGCGCAAAAGAAATACGAGCGAGGGGTTAATTTTTTTGCCTTGTAATTACGATTCGGCCGTCCCTTTTCTGTTTCATACGACAATAAGTCGAAGGGGTTCGACAAATTGAGTCGCCCTACTTCGTCGCTTACGCTCCTCGTGCCGCCCTTAGTAGTACAATAGAAATGCGGGCGGGGCG
>CANPYD010000020.1 GCA_947587775.1 uncultured Clostridia bacterium | reverse complement strand
GTGGGCAATGGTTCTAAATACGTCACCCTAAGCGTAGTCGAAGGGTCACCGCATTTATATCAGAAGGCGATGGTTAATGTTGAGCGTAGCGAAACATCCCGAAAAACGAAGTCCGAGCAGACTGACGCTCTCTTCTTGCCCTTCCCCACTATAAGGGAAGGGCATTTTCTTATATGAACCGTCCCCCGACCGCAATCGCGGTCGGGGGACGGTTCATATGATCTTATTTTACAATCAAGCTCTTACCCGTCATCTCTTTCGGGATGGGGAGTCCCATCACTTCCAAAAGGGTGGGGGCAAGGTCGGCAAGGATGCCGTCTTTGCGCAGCGAGACGCCTTTGAGCTCCTCCGAGATCAGCACGACGGGCACGGGGTTCGTCGTATGAGCGGTGAAGGGCGACCCGTCCGTATCGAGCATCTTGTCGGCGTTGCCGTGATCGGCGGTGAGAAGCGCCGCGCCGCCCATCGACAAGATCTGATCGACGACCTTTTTCACGCACTCATCCACGGTATGCACGGCCTTGACCGCCGCGGGAATGACGCCCGTATGCCCCACCATGTCGCAGTTGGCAAAGTTCAAAATCATCGCGTCGTATTCGCCCGTCGCAAGCTCTTCAAGAACGCGCTCTGTGACCTCGGGCGCGCTCATTTCGGGCTGTAAGTCGTAAGTGGCGACTTTCGGGGAATTGATGGGCACCCGCACCTCGTTCTCATTGGGCTGTTCCACGCCGCCGTTGAAGAAGAAGGTGACGTGTGCGTACTTTTCCGTCTCCGCGATGCGAAGTTGCTTTTTGCCCATTTTTGCGAGATACTCGCCGAGCGTATTTTCAAGGCTCTGCTTGGGGAAAGCGATCTCCACATCTTCGAACAGCGCGTCATACACCGTAAAGCACACATACACGGGCGCAAGGAAGCCCGTCTTTCTCTCGAACGCCGTGCCCTTGGGAACGATGAACTCCTTTTGGGTGAAGGCGCGGGTGATCTCGCGGGCGCGGTCGGGACGGAAGTTGAAGAAGATGATGCTGTCGCCCTTTCCGACGAGCGCGACGGGCTTGCCGTTTTCGCAGATGTTGGTGGGGATCACAAATTCGTCCGTTACGCCGCTTGCGTAGGAATCTTCGAGTGCCTTGACGGGATCTTCCGCATGGAGACCGGCGCCGAGGGTGAGCATGTCGTAACTCTTTTCCTCTCTGTCCCAGTTATTGTCGCGGTCCATGGAATAGTACCTTCCCGAAAGAGAGGCGAGTTTCCCATAGCCGAGTTCCTTCATCTTTGCGAGGAGCTCTTTTACATACTCCACACCCGAGGTGGGGGAGACGTCTCTCCCGTCCATAAAGGCATGCACATAGCATTCGGGCACACCGCGTTCTTTCGCCATTTTGAGGAGCGCAAAGAGGTGAGTGATATGGCTGTGCACGCCGCCGTCCGAAAGAAGCCCCCAAAGGTGCAACTTTTTACCGTTTTGCTTCGCACTGTCCATCGCCTTGATGAGGGCGGGATTTTCAAAGAAGTCGCCGTCCTCAATGGCTTTCGTGATCTTGGTGAGATCCTGATAGACGATCCGCCCCGCGCCCATATTGAGATGACCCACTTCGGAGTTTCCCATCTGCCCGTCGGGGAGCCCCACGGAGAGTCCGCTCGCGCCGAGCGTCGCCGAAGGGTAGGTGTTTCTGTAATGATTCACGTTTTTGCTGCCGTCCATGTAGATGGCGTTTCCCGTATGCTCGGGATTGAGCCCGTAGCCGTCCATGATAATGATCGCATAAGGTTTTTTCATTGAAGTTCTCCTTTTTTACCTACCTATTATATACTACCGTTTTATTTTTTTCAAGCGCTCGTTGATATTTTTTATTTTTTCCTTTTTGAAGCCTGCCGCTTTACCCCCTGTGGGGGGAGCGCTTGTCGCCCCTCGTAGGGGAGATGTCACGAGCAACTCGAGTGACAGAGGGGTTTTGGAAACCCCTTCGGCTCACTACGTTCGGGTACTTCCCCTAAAAGGGGCAGCGAGAACCCAAAATAAAAAAATTTCGACTTTTTTTCGCTACCCCCCCTTCAAAAGTTGACAAGAGGGGAATTGTTATGCTATATTTATACAAAAATACCCTTCATATGCGCATATAAAATGAGAATATCACAAAAAGCGATTCATATTTTCATATAATTGTCAGAATAGCACATTCATAAGAGGGGGAAAGCGGCCGATCCTGAAATCGGTTGCATAATATTCATCAAAAGGAAAAAAATTTTTTTAGGAGGATAGTATGAACAAGCTCAGGAAAGTACTCATTTCTGTTTTCAGTGTGATGCTTCTTGTCTGTTTGGGGCTCTTCGCCGCCGCCTGCAACGGTGAGAACGAACCCACCCCTGCGGAAAAGATCTATTATACTGTTACAGTTGCCGAGTATGAAGAGACGCAGGGCTCTGTCACATTGGCCCCCGCGGCGGAGAACGGGAAATATGAGGAAAACACCTCTGTTACCGTCACCGTCACGCCCAACGCGGACTACGAAGTGGACGCCGTCAAGGTAAATGGGTCGGCACTCACCGCGAACAGCGAGGGGAACTATGTCTTTACGGTGAAAGGGGACACGACCGTCTCCGTCACCTTCAAGACAAAGACGGTAACGCCGCCTCCCGCGGATGAGACGGTAAACATCACCGTCGATTGCGGAACGGAGGGGAGCTATACGCTCGATCCCGCCCCCGTGGACGGCAAGGTCGCAAAGGGCGCGTCTGTCACCCTTACGGTCACGCCGGATGCGGAACATGAGGTGGAATCCGTCAAGGTGAACAATTCCGAAGTCACGGCGAACAATGAGGGCAAGTATGTCTTCACGGCGGACGCGGATACCACAGTCGAGATCACCTTCAAGACGAAGACGGTCACCCCGCCTCCCGCGGATGAGACGGTAAACATCACCGTCACCTGCGGCGAAGAAGGCAGCTACACGCTCGATCCCGCCCCCGTGGACGGCAAGGTCGCAAAGGGCGCGTCTGTCACCCTTACAGTTACTCCGGACGACGGCTATGCAATTTATGACGTGACCGTCAACGGCCGTCCCGCAACAAAGGGCGAAGGCGAGGGCGTCTACACCTTTACGGCGGATGCAGATACGTCGATCGTCATCAAATTCAAAGAGGATCTGAGCGGCATCCCCGATGCGGGTGTCGAATTCGGGCTCACGTGGCAGGGCACGTGGATGTCGCAGGACGAGACTGTCACGATCGTGATCACTTCCACGAAGATGATCTTCAATGACACGCCTGTGACGGGCGTGACGAACGGCGAGGGCACCTCCGGGCAGTCCTATGCGTTCACGACAGGCGGCAAGTCTTACCAGCTCGAAGTTGCGAATGAGGCCTTCTCCGCAAGTTCGCTCCTCGTGCTCGTTTCGGGTGCGGAGAGGACGTATATCGCGCACAGCTTTGCTCCCGAGATCGATCAGAAATATCAGGGCCATTGGTATGCGACGAACAGCGACGTCGAGATGGATATCACGGCAAGCGAAGTCACCTACAACGGCACCAAGGCGACCTTTGTCGTCGACATGGGCTATGTCGATCACTACGGCTCCGGCAACTTCGACGGTGAGGAGAACCAAGGCACCCCCGTCAATGCGAACATCTATATCATGCTCGTAGGGGACAATCTCTACACGCTCATCTGGTCCGATCCGTATGTCTCCGTCGGCGACACTCTGTTCTCCAAGAGCCGCTCGAGCTTCGCCCCTGACGATCCCACTGAATTTATCGGTGAGTGGGAAGGTATCACGAATCCCGATTACAGTCTTTCGATCCAGACGGTGGACGGCGTTCTCGTCGTGAAATTCAACGGCGAAGAAGTGGCCGTCAACCTGAATGCGGAATTTAAGCATGATGGGAAAGAGTACGACTTCACGGCTTCCGAAAACATCCTCATCCTTCACGAGAATGTCTATATGGAAGACGACCCCAATACGCTTGCGAGGCAGAACTCTTATCTCTTCGTCAAGAAGGATTGCCCCGAGCTCTTCGTCGATGAGAAAGATCTTCTCGGCACGACGTGGTCTGCCGCAGGGATGACTCTGACGGTGAGCCAGGAAGGCAAGATTACCATCAACGAGACCGTCGGCAAGATCATTTCCACTCTTGCGCACTCCAACGGCGTCGGAACGCATTCCTACACCGTAGTCGCGGGAACGGATGTTTATGACGTCTATCACGACACGGCTGCTACGCTCTATGTCGAGAGCAGAAGCGGCGACCCGTACACCCTCGGGAACGGCCAGATCGAACCGCAGTTCCTCGGCACATGGAACAAGAATGCCGTGGGTACTGTCGGAAGTCGGCTTGTGATCAGCCAAGAGGAAGGCTGCACCTTCGATGGCGAACCGATTACCCTTCTCCGCTCGGGCATCATCGACGGCTATGTATTCACCGTCACCGATGACGAAGGCGACTCCAAGACCTATACGATCCAGCTTCTCATGGACTTCGAGGCGTATCTCCTCGGCGTGAGCTATGTCGAGAACAACGCGACGGAAAACGCTTACTATCTCAAAGAGACGACGGTTCCGCCCGTTACGATCGACGACGCGCTCGTCGGGTTGTGGTCGGGTTCCCAGCCGCTCGATATTTACAGCACCTATATCCAATACGGGCCTTATAAGGCAACTGTGTTTGCGAATCCGACCGATACGGATTCCAACCTCATCACCTACTTTGTCTATGTGAACGGTGATCTGTTCTTCTTGATCTATAATAAGACGTCGAAACAGATCGAGCTCAATAACTACGGCAGCACCGATACGGGCGAAGTCTATGCGAGCAAGACGGAACACGACATGTCCGTGAAGCTTCCCGATAAATTTAAGGGCAAGTGGTCGGACGGCAACGGCAACGAGATCTATGTCGACAGCGAGGGCAACCTCTTCTACAACGGTGTGCAGGGGATCCTCGAAGCGTCGTCAAATGAAAACGTTTACAGCCTTACGGTAAGCGGGGATGCGTGGACGGTTCAATATTTGGATGACGGCAGGCTCTATTGGCATTACATGCAGAATATCGAGCAGTACTTCACCAAACTTGTGGACGTACACGGACAGATCCTTCAATGGTACACGGCGGGCACCCTCAGCGAGACGGTCGCAAACGGCAATACCGTCGTCGTCAAGGGTCTGTTCAGCGGCGTAGTCGATGCCTATGGCGGATTCGTCGTTGATATTAACGTCAATGGCGCGTGGTACCGTCTCCGCGTGGATCCCAATGCGTTCGGTCAGAATTCGTCGGAAGTGCAAACAAATACTTGGACGCAGCCCAATGATGCAATGTACGATCAACTTCAGATCATCGGCACCGAATGGGATGAGGCAAAATATCTTGCACTCTATGCAGACGGCGGAAAGGCATGGGTAGTCGCTGAAGCGACCCTTCTCAACAACAAACTTACCTATGTCGTCAAGACTTATAAGGGCACCGACGCCGCGCTTGCGACCGCTGTCACCACGACGACGTTCGTCCTCACGAGCACATCACCTGTCGATTCTCTCAATATCGCGATCTATTGCGACAAGGGGACTGCCGAAGCGAATGTCCTCGAAGAGGCGTATGTCGAAACGACTGTCCGCCATTCCGTCACTGTGGACTGTGCAGAGGGAGGCAGCTACACCCTTTCTCCCGACGCTACGAACGAAAAGTACTACGAAGAGGGAACGGAAGTGACGCTCACCGTCACCGCGCCGCAGGGCAAAGTTGTGGATAGCGTCAAGGTGAACGGCTCTGACGTTTCCGCGACGGCGGGCGCGTACAAGTTCACGGTGGAAGCCGACACGACGGTCGTTATCACCTTCAAAGACGGCGATGTCGGTGGGGATGGTGTGTTCACCGTCGAGCAACAAGGAAAGTATGGGAATGGCGTCGACAGCTACGGCACGCAGCTGGCTACTACGGTCGTTGTCGAGGCAGACAGTATCTATATCTTCAATAGCAACATGTGGTTTGAGCACACCTTTACCGGGGATGAAATCGTTAAGACGGCAGAGGGCGAATACACCCTTACGAGCGCAGACGGTTCGTTCACCATTAAATTCCAGGATGATGGGTCTTTGTATATCGTTGATGAGGGATACCTCGTCGAGGGCACACAGACGCTCACCAAGGAAGGCGCGGTGGCAGGGCTCTTTACCGACGCCCAGCAGGGCAAGTACTCGGATCCTTCGGGAACGTCTCCTACCACGCTTGAAGTCACAGCGAATTCCGTGATCTTTAATAATGGGAATTGCCCTCTTTGTTCCAATGGACCTTATACGTTCACGGGAGAGGAGCTCGTCAAGGTAAGCGATAACAAATATACGCTTACCGCCTCCGGATCGACCTTTACAATCATCTTTAACGATGACGGTTCGGTCACCTTTGAAGATCCGGCTTGGGCGGCAGACGGCGACGCGAATCTTACCAAGGGCGCATAAAGGTAATACGGCATGACCGTCAAGACAGTCATGACGGAAAAACGGCAAAAAAACAGCGGCAAATGCCGCTGTTCTTTTTGCGACCGAATCCTTGCCTCGCGCGCATGCCCCCTCCCAAGGGGAGGAGCGGCGTCATTCTCCTCAACAGCCCGATGGGCTGTGAGGGACGCCGCGACAGGAGGCGTGGCCTCGCCGACGGGGTTGCGGCGGTACCTGCCGCCGCAACGGGTAGGGGGGTGGGTTCATTCCAAATCACGTCATCCTGAGCCGCCGCTGTCCTTGCGGCGTGTCGAAGGATCACCGCATTATAATATGGTGATGGTTCGACTACGCTCACCATGACGTGATTGAGAACCGCGTTCCAAATTCGTCATCCTGAGCCGCCGCTGTCCTTGCGGCGTGTCGAAGGATCACCGCATTATAATAAGGTGATGGTTCGACAGGCTCACCATGACGTGATTGAGAACGCCCTCATGGTAACCAGAAGGACACCGAGAGAGGGCGCCAAGGAAACCCCTCAGTCACCTGCGGTGACAGCTCCCCTGAAAGGGGAGCCAAGGGCCGGGTACAGGGCGCCGAGGGAAGTGGAGCGCAAGGGCGGTACGTCCTGTCATTTCGAGCGGAGCGAAGCGGAGTCGAGAAATCTCGGCAAAGAAGAGGGGCGTTCCACAAAAAAACAGCTCCCCGAAGGGAGCCGTTTCCGTAACCTTATTATTTGTCGAAATGCACGATCGCCGCAAAGTCGTTGGGTTTCAGCGACGCGCCGCCGATGAGCCCGCCGTCGATCTCGGGCTGCGCCATCAGCTCCTTTGCGTTGCCGGCGTTCATCGACCCGCCGTACTGGATGCGGAGCCTGCCCGCATTCTTGTGCGGATAGAGCTTCTTCACGCGCTTCCTGATATAGCCGATCGTCTCGTTCGCCTGCGCCGCGGTCGCCGTCTTGCCCGTGCCGATCGCCCAAATGGGTTCGTACGCGATGACGAGCTTTGAGAAATCCTCAATGCCCTTGAATCCCTCTGCGATCTGTTTGTCGAGCACTTTTTCGGTGAGCCCGCCTTCGCGCTCTTCGAGGCTCTCGCCGATGCAGACGATGGGGGTGAGCCCCGCTGCAAGGGCGGCAAGAGTGCGCTTGTTGACCGTCTCGTCCGTTTCGCCGAAATACTGCCGTCTCTCGCTGTGCCCGATGATGACGTACTGCACGCCGTACTCCTTGAGCATGTTTGCGGAGATCTCGCCCGTGTACGCGCCTTTTTCGGCGAAGTGCACGTTTTGTGCGCCGAGCTTGATCTTCGAGCCATAGACCGCCTTCTTGACCGCGGGGATGTCGATGGCGGGCACGCAGACGACGACGTCGCATTTTGCGTCCGCAACAAGCGGTTTGAGCGCCTTGACGAGCTCTACGCCCTCGCTTGCCGTGTTGTTCATTTTCCAGTTACCTGCAATGATGGGTTTTCTTGCCATAATTTTTCTCCTGATTGATATTGTGGTGTCACTCGGCTCCCCTTGCAGGGGAGCTGTCACGCACCCTTGCGTGACTGAGGGGTTTTGAAACCCTATCCCCCGCTGCGCGGGTACTTCCCCTAAGAGGGGAAGCAAGTGGGAGGCCTACCCCCTTGGAAGTGCCATAAAGCCCCTTCGTGGGTTCCCGGCGCATGCCCCCTCCGTGGGAGGGGGGTAGGGGGGTGGGGCGAGTTCCGATAAGTCCGCCTTACTTCTCGTTCAGGCAGGCGATGCCGGGAAGGACCTTGCCTTCGAAGAGCTCGAGGGAAGCGCCGCCGCCCGTCGAAATATGCGTAATCTTATCCGCATAGCCGAGCTGCGTGCAGGCCGCCGCGCTGTCGCCGCCGCCGACGATCGTCGTCGCGCCCTTCGCATCCGCAAGCGCTGCCGCAACGGCATTCGTCCCTGCGGCGAGGATGGGATTCTCGAACACGCCCATGGGGCCGTTCCAGATGACGGTCTTTGCCGTCTTTACCTTCTCCGCATAGAGCGCGCGGGTCTTTTCGCCGATATCGAGCCCCATCTTATCCGCGGGGATCGCATGCGAGGAGACCGTCTCCACTTCGACGGGTGCGTCGATGGGATCGGGGAACGCCGCCGTAATGACGGTATCGACGGGGAGAAGAAGCTCCTTGCCCTCGCTTGCCGCTTTTGCGATCATCTCTTTGCAGTAGTCGAGTTTTTCGTCGTCCACGAGCGAAGTGCCGACTTCATAGCCCTGCGCTTTGAGGAAGGTATATGCCATGCCGCCGCCGATGATGAGCGTATCGCACTTTTCGAGCAGATTGGAGATGACGCCGAGCTTATCCGCAACTTTCGCGCCGCCGAGAATCGCCACGAAGGGATGAACGGGGTGATCGAGGGAGTCCGCCATCACGGAGAGCTCCTTTTCGATGAGGAAGCCGCACACGGCAGTCTTGACGAGCCCGTATTCGACGATCGCCGCCGTCGAAGCGTGCGAGCGGTGCGCCGTGCCGAAGGCGTCGTTGACATAGATGTCGGCGTAAGCGGCGAGCTTTTTGCAGAATTCGAGATCTTTCTTCTCTTCTTCCCAGTGGAAGCGGAGATTTTCGAGGAGAACGGCTTCGCCTTCCTTGCATGCGGCGACTTTCGCCTGCGCGTCGGGACCCACGACGTCGTGCGCGAAGGTCACCTTTCCGCCCAGAAGTTCGTTGAGGCGTGCCGCGACAGGCGCGAGGGTGAGCTTTTTGGGTTCGTCCTTCTTTGCCTTTTCGATGATGGCTTCCGCGGTCGTCTCGCCCTTCTCCACCTTTGCCTTATCCTTTTTATTGAGCTTCACCTCGTCCGAGAAAATGGAGTGCGGCTTGCCCATGTGCGAGCAGAGGGTCACCTTTGCGCCCGCGTCGAGCAGGTATTGAATGGTGGGGAGTGCGCCGATGATACGGTTTTCGTCCGTGATCTTGCCGTCCTTCATGGGGACGTTGAAGTCGCAGCGCACGAGGACGTGCTTGCCGCGGAGGTCTTTCAGATCTTTTACGGTCATTTTGTTCATGGTAATTCCTTCCTTTTTATAAATTTCCTATTTATCTTAATGCTTTTTTGCGGTTTTGTCAATCATTGAAGGGAAATTCACTCCGAAAAACCTATCTTTTTTCAAAAAAACATGCCATCATTTTCTTGACAGAAAGTTGTAAATTTGGTAAAATGTCTTTTGCCTGTAATTCGGCAGTCTTTTTTCATGCCGAAAAGGGTACAGAAAACAGATTCTCCGAGTCGAAAGATTTTGAGGATATTCCGAAAATACTGTAAGGAGGTTAACGATGCCCACAATCAACCAGCTCATCAAGAAAGGCAGAGAAAGAGAGGCGTTCAAGTCCAAGAGCCCCATTCTCGACCAGTGCCCCCAAAAGCGCGGCGTATGCCTTTCCGTGACGACGACTTCCCCCAAGAAGCCCAACTCGGCTCTCAGGAAGATCGCAAGGGTGAGATTGACGAACAAGCAGGAAGGTACCGTGTACATTCCCGGCGAAGGTCACAATCTTCAGGAGCACAGCTCCGTTCTCATCCGCGGCGGAAGAGTCAAGGATCTGCCCGGCGTCCGCTATCACATCATCCGCGGCGCGCTCGATACGGCAGGCGTTGCAAAGCGCAAGCAGGCCCGCAGCAAGTACGGCGCAAAGAGACCTAAATAACATTGCGCCCGAACTTGTCTACTTTTCGGAATATCTCAGCAGGGACCCGATAGAAGTAGGCAGTATTCCCCGTAAGCGGGGGAGAAGGTTCGCTACTTTATTTCTATGATAAAGCAAGCGATAGCTTAACCGAAGGGGAAACCCCGGTGCGGTGAAAAGCCGCAGTCAAAATCAAAAAGGAGGATATCATTATGCCCAGAAGAGGGAGAGTTCCCAAGAGAGACGTACTTCCCGATCCTTTGTACGGAAGCAAGGTCGTCACGAAGCTCATCAACCAGATCATGCTCGACGGCGAAAAGAGCGTTGCGCAGAAGATCGTGTATGATGCTTTCGAAGAAATGGGGAAGAAGCTCAATCAGGAACCCATGGAAATTTTCAATCAGGCGCTTGCCAACATCACCCCCGTGGTTGAAGTCAAGGCAAGGCGCGTCGGCGGTGCGAACTATCAGGTTCCCGTCGAGATCAGGCCGGAGCGCCGCCAGACGCTCGCCATCCGCTGGCTCGTCATTGCTACGAGAAAGCGCAGCGAGAGAGAGATGTCGAAGAGGCTTGCGGCCGAGCTCATGGACGCTTATAACAATACGGGTGCGTCCGTGAAGAAGAAGGAAGATACGCACAGGATGGCGGAAGCGAATAAGGCATTTGCCCATTTCCGCTTCTGATCGAGGTAAGGCATGGCAAGAGAATACGATTTATTACACACGAGAAATTTCGGTATCATGGCGCATATCGACGCCGGAAAGACCACGACGACAGAGCGTATCCTCTATTATACGGGTAAAACGCACAAGATCGGCGAGGTTCACGAGGGCGCCGCAACCATGGACTGGATGGTTCAGGAGCAGGAGCGCGGGATCACGATCACGTCTGCCGCGACGACCTGCATCTGGAAAGGACACCGTTTCAACATCATCGATACGCCCGGGCACGTCGACTTTACGGTCGAGGTCGAGCGGTCGCTCCGCGTTCTCGACGGCACGATCGCGACGTTCTGCGCAAAGGGCGGCGTCGAGCCCCAGTCCGAGACAGTCTGGCGTCAGGCGGACACCTATAAGGTTCCCCGCATCGCGTACGTCAACAAGATGGACATCAACGGCGCCGATTTCTTCCGCGTCGAGAAGATGATCCGCGAAAGATTGGGCGCAAACCCCGTCCCCGTCGAACTTCCCATCGGGAAGGAGACTTCCTTCCGCGGGATCGTCGACCTCATCCGCATGGAAGCGG
>CANPYD010000019.1 GCA_947587775.1 uncultured Clostridia bacterium | reverse complement strand
AGCTACTTCGTCGCTTACGCTCCTCGTGCCGCCCTTGGTAGCAGAATCGGAGCGCGGGCGGGGCGAATCCCGTAGGGCTTCTCGACCTTACAGTGCACCAAAGAGAGGGCAACCCTGTGGGTTGCCCTCTCTTTGGTGCGCCGTAAGGAACTCGAATCCCTAGCCTTTGGTTCCGTAGACCAACGCTCTATCCAATTGAGCTAACGGCGCGTATATGAAGTTTTTCTTTCAACGTTCCTGCATATTATACCCGTTTCCCTTCTGTTTGTCAACGGATTTTGTATCGGAAATCAAAAAAAATCCGTGCGCTTGTGAAGATATTCATGCCCATTCCCCGAGAGAAGAAATTTCGACAACCGACGACAATTTTCGACGCGATCACCCATTTTTCCCCACGGGACATCCTTTATAATATCTCTCGCGGGGTAGGGCATGGAGGTCTATTGGGAGTATGCGTTTGCGGAAAATTTCACGCTCGATCTTCTTCTTTTGTACCTCTGTCTCAAATGCGCAAGGGGACGGATCAGGCTTTGGCGGCTCCTTCTGTCGGCGGCGGTCGGAGCGGGCGAGGCGATCGCGTTCCCGCTTCTGCCGCTCAGCGTCTGGGCGGCGTATGCCGTAAAGCTCCTCGGGGGCGTCCTTTTAGTGCTCCTTGCCGTTTCCAAGGGGACGAAAAAGACCTATCTCGTTGCGATTATTGCCTTTTTCGGACTGACGTTCGCGCTCGGCGGGCTGCTCGTTGCTGTCTATTCCTTCTTCGGGATCGAATACAGCGCGCAGAGCGGATATCTCGTCGAGAAAGCGCCCATCGGGCTGATCATCGGCGGCGCAGGACTCTTTGCCGTTGTCGTTCTGGCTTCGGCCAAGGGATTTTACCGATACAGAAAGGTGAAGAGCGCGCTTAGGGAAGTAAAACTTTTCTGCGGCGGAAGGGAATTGACGCTCACGGGCTTTTTGGACAGCGGAAACTGCCTTTCGTTCCGTGGCGAGCCCGTTTCCGTCCTCTCGCCCGCCGCGGCGCTTGTGCTCTTTCATGAAGAGCCTGTCGGACGTATCCGGATCGGGACGGTCAACGGCGGAAGAGAGGCGCCCGTCTTTGCCTGCTCTATGGAGATCGGCGGAAAACAATTCCCGCATGCGCTGTTTACGGTCGGCGAGACGGGATCAAAGGAATATCACATCATCTTACATACTTCGTTTGTGGAGGGCGAGCATGAAGCTATTCGAGCTGCTTCGGGTATGGTTACGCAGGATAAAGGATGAAAACGTCATTCATTACCTTTGCGGAAGCGAAGCGCTGCCGTTGCCGCTTTCTGCGGAGGAAGAGGGGGAGCTTCTCCGCAAGATGGAGGCGGGAGAGGACGCCGAACAGATCAAGGCGAAGCTGATCGAGCACAATCTGCGCCTCGTCGTCTATATTTCCCGCAAATTCGAAAATACGGGCGTCGAGGGGGACGATCTCATCTCGATCGGTACCATCGGGCTCATCAAGGCGGTGAGCTCCTTCCGCACGGATAAGAATATCAAACTTGCGACCTATGCCTCGCGCTGTATCGAGAACGAGATCCTCATGTATCTGCGGCGCACGGTCAAGCTCAAGAGCGAGATCTCCTTTGACGAACCCCTCAATACCGATTTTGAGGGAAACGAACTGCTCCTTTCGGACGTTTTGGGGACGGACAGCGACGCGGTCTACGGCGGCGTGGAGTCGAGCGTCGAAAAAGAACTCCTGAAAGAGGCGCTTCAAAGACTGCCCGAGCGGGAGAGAAAGATCATGTATATGCGGTTCGGGCTGGGCGGCAGGGAGGAGATGACCCAAAAGGACGTGGCCGACGTGCTCGGCATCTCGCAGAGCTATATCTCCCGTCTCGAAAAGAAGATCATCGAGCGGCTCAAAAAAGAGATCTCCAAACTCGTATAATTTTTTCCTTTCTGCGGATACTTTTAACTCCGGGAGACGGTCTACATAGAGCGTTATGCTCCTCGGGAGGAAAAAGTATGATCAATAAGGTAGTCATTTGCGGCGTCGACACGGCGGGGCTTCCCAAGCTCACGGCAAAGGAGATGGACGAGCTCATGCGCCGTCTCAAGGCGGGAGACAGTGAGGCGCGGGAAAAATTCATCGTCGGGAACATGCGGCTCGTCCTCTCCCTCGTAAAGCGTTTCTGGGCGAAAAATGCCAACGCGGACGACGTCTTTCAAGCAGGTTGCGTGGGACTCATCAAGGCGATCGACAACTTTGATTTGGGGTTCAACGTCAAGTTTTCCACCTATGCCGTCCCCATGATCCTCGGGGAGATCAAGCGGTACCTGCGCGACGGTAATTCGCTCAGGGTCTCCCGTTCCATCCGCGATACCGCCTATAAGATTTTGAAAGTGAGAGAGGGGATCGAGGAGAAGGACGAGGTCGCGACGATCGAGAAGATCGCCGAAGTCATGCAGGTGAAGGAGCGGGAAGTCGTCTACGCGCTCGACGCGATCTCCGACCCCGTCTCCCTGTACGAACCCGTCTACAATAAGTCGGGCGATACGCTGGAGCTTCTGGATCAGCTCTACGACGAAACGCAGAGCGACGAGATCTGGACGGAGCGGGTGGCGCTGCGGGAAGCGATCGGCCGCCTTGCCGACAGAGAGCGCAAGATCCTCATGCTCCGCTACTACGAGGGCAAGACGCAGACGGAGATCTCGGCGGAAGTGGGGATCTCGCAGGCGCAGGTCTCCCGTCTCGAAAAGAATGCGCTTGCGGCGGTAAAAAAGGAGATCATGTAAGAGAAACTTTTTGCGCTCAAGAGCATACAATAAAGCGTGGAAACAAGTTTCTCGGAACTCAAGCGGATGGAGGCGGTGAACCTCTCCGACGGAAAGCGGCTCGGCAAGGTATGCGATATCGTTTTCACCTATCCCGAGGGGAAGGTGCAGGGCATCGTCGTGCCCGGCGGAAAGGGCTTCCGTTTCGGCAAAGCGGATCTCTTCATCGACCTCAAATGCGTCAAAAAAATCGGCGTGGACGTCGTCCTCGTGGACATCAAAGCAGCCCCCAAATCGGAAAAGAAGCGGGGGAGATGGGAGGACGCGCCCCCGCCTTCGTCCCCGCCCCCGGATTATGGAAACAGGCGGGATTACGGCGAATACGAATAAAAAACGCCCCAAACGGGGCGTTTTTCCGTGTTTACATAGTATTATGTCACGCATAGTACTTTGTTTTTCGCCTTTATACAGGGCGGTAACAGTCGCATTGCTTTCCGCTGGGAAGGAATCCCGTATCGGAGCATTTTGGGCAGGCGAACTTGGGAAGGAGATCTTTTTCGGAAATGCCGAGGCGCAGAAGCGCCGCTTCCCTGTCCCGCTTCGCGCGGTCGAGGTCCGCGCGGATCTTCGGAAGGTCGGCGGCGGAAAAGACTTCCGCGCGGGCAAGTTCGATCTCGCCTTTTCTTACCGCGGCGTCTGCGTCCGCAAAGGCGGGGTCGCGTGCGGCGCGTTTTTGCGCATTCTCCGCACGGGCGATCGCCTTCTCGCGGAGGACGGCATAGTAGTGTTCCCTGTCTGCCCGCTCATCCGCCGCGATCGCCGCCTCGCTCTTGTAGGAAGAGGGCGCGGGGGCGGCCTTTTCGGGGATCTTGTCGGGAGCGGATACCCCCGCGCGCTTCCATTCCGAAAGGAGCTTGTTCATATAGGCGAGCGGGGAGCCCGCGTTTGCGCTCCGCTTTGCTGCTTCCAAGATCATGCCGTCCGAGAAATTCCAGCTCCGCCACGCCGCGATCATGTCGAGCGCGGAACGGGTCTTCCGTACGACGCCGCACTCCGCTTCGATCCGTTGCAGAAGTCTGAGCTCCTGTTCGCGGGCGGCGCAGTACGCCTTGACGCCGTCCCCGTCGACGATTCCGCCGCGGTAGAGGCTTTCGAGCACGCCGTCGAGCTCCGCAAATCCGTACCCAAGGCGGAGCCCCAGCCCCGCGAGCCGCACGAGGCTCTCCTCGTCATACCCGCGTTCCAGCCATTTTTCGCAGTATTCGTCCGCATAGGGGCGGGGATTTTGCACTTTGACGCCGAGTTTTCGGGCGACTTTGAATACGACGTCCGCGATCTCGGCACGGCGGGAGAGATAGTCGCGGGCGGTTTCTTCCGTCACGGCGTCCTTTTGGAAAAGCTCGTCCATCAGCGCGTCGAGGGTCTGGAGGGTGCCTTTTTTGAGAAATTCCGCCGCCGCATACACCGCTTTGAGCGCCGCGCCGCGTCCCAGCCACTTTTCGAGATAGACATAGTCGCTCTCCTGCGGTTTTTTGTAGATCCCGAGGAGCACAAAGATCCTTTCGAGCTCCTTTTCGTGCACGTTATAGTCCGAGAAAAATTCCTGCACCTGTTCGTATGTATACTTTCTCTCATTGCACAGCTGCGCTGCCTTATTGAGGATGTGGGCGGAAGAGAGCTTTGCGCCGTCCTTGCGGGCGCAGTACTCCGCCACCAAGAGGAACGCCTGCTGTTCCATCGGCTGTTTTTCGAGAAACTCGAGGATGCGCTGCATCTCATAGGGTTTGAGATCTTTTCCCGCGGTTTGCAGAATTTTATAGAAACTCCGGTTGAAATCGGCGTATTTTTCGGGACGGATCGCCTTCGGCTTCCCGACGGCGTTACTCACGGGGAGATATTCGACGAAGAGGGGATCTTTCGAGAGCACATGGACGAGATCGCACTCCTCCCAGAAGGAGAAGATCTCAATGAGCTTTTCCATGGGGAGCCGCAAAAGTTTTGCCGCGCTTTCCGCGTCGAAGGATTCCGCGCACTGGCAGAGGTACAGCCCATAGAGATAGACGCGCACGGCGTCCCCGTCCGCCTGCGGAAGATACTTTACGATAAAGCGGTTTTCCACGCTCGTGAACATGTTTGCGGTGAAATCCCCGGAATAAGTGCAAAAGGCCATTCTTCTTCGCTCCTTATTTCCCTTATTTTTCCGAAATGCTTGCTTTTTTCCAAGTAAGGTTGTATAATAGTATATCATAGTCCGCGCGAAAAGGCAAAGGCTTTTTTCCGCGCTCTGCAAAATTTTTCGGAAGCATAGAATCATGCGGATCCTGCATACTTCCGACTGGCATCTCGGGAAGAGGCTCATGGACAGGGAGCGCCTTCCCGAACAAGCGGTCGCACTCTCGAATCTTGCCCGCATCTGCGAGCAAAAAGCCGTGGACGTCGTCCTCGTCGCGGGGGACGTTTTCGATACCTATCTCCCTCCCGCCGAGGCGGAAGAGCTCTTTTTTCATGCGATCAAGGAACTTGCGGGGAAGAACCGCGCCGTCGTGATCGTCAGCGGAAACCACGACGACGGCGTTCGCCTTGCCTCCTCCGCACCCCTTGCGGCGGAAGAGGGGATCTATCTCTTCGGCAGCGGCGGACCTTTTCCGACTTCGAACCGTTCCGTCCGCGCCGTGGAAGCGGGGGAGCAGTACATCATCATAGAAAACAAGGCGGGGGAGCGGGTCTATATCAACGCGCTGCCCTATCCCAATGAAGCCAGATACCGCGAGGAGAAGACGGAAGAGAGCTTCGGCGAGCGGATCGCCCGCTGGATCGCCCGCGGCGACGCCGCTTACAAGGGCGACATGCCGCACATCCTTTTGTCCCATCTCTTTGTCGCGGGGGGAAAGACGAGCGACAGCGAACGGGGGATCGACCTCGGCGGGGCGCGCGCCGTGCCCCTTCCCGCTATGCCCGCGGAGGGCTATAACGCCCTCGGGCACCTGCATAAGCGGCAGACGCTCGGAAAAAATACCGTCTATTCGGGCTCTCTTCTCCAGTATTCCTTCGACGAGAATCCCGACAAGAGCGTCTATCTTCTCGAAACAAAGGGAAAAGAGATCGCGATCGCCGAAAAAATTCCCGTCGAGGGGGGAAAGCGGCTCGTCCGCCTCGAAAGCAACGATTTTTCGGAAGCGCTCTCTCTTCTGTCCCGCTATGAAGATTGCTATCTCGAACTCACGCTCCGTCTCACCGCGCCGCTCACCGCGCAGGAGACCGCCGCCCTCAGGGAGGCGAACGAGGGGCTTGTGAGCATCATCGCGCGGGTGGATTCTGCGGAGTCCGTCCCCGTCGCCGTCCGTTCCTCATTGAGTGCGGAGGAGCTCTTCGGGGCGTTTTATAAGGAAAACTTTGGGGAAGAGCCCGCGGCGGAGCTTTTGGAGACCTTTCTGAAGCTCCTGAAGGAGGACGCATGAGACCCGTATCGCTGGAACTTTGCGGGATCAACTCCTTCTCGGAGCCCGCGGTCATCGATTTTACAAAACTTCTCGAATTCGGGATCTTCGGTATCTTCGGGGATACCGGTTCGGGCAAGAGCACCATTTTAGACTGTATCGGGTTCGCCCTCTACGGGGACATTGCGCGTTCCCGTTCGGGCGTCATCGGGGACGTCATCAATTACAGACAGCAACAGGCGTACGTCCGTTTCGAATTCGAGATCTTCTTCGAGGGGAAGCGGCGGATCTTCCGTACGGAGCGCACACTCAGGCGCAAGAAGGATACCGCCGAGCAGGGGCTTACCGTCTATGAACGCATTGACGGGAAACTCATCGCGGTCGCAGACGGCGTAAGGGAAGGAAACGCACTTCTCCGAAAGATCGTCGGGCTCGAACAGCGGGATTTCGAAAAATGTATCGCCCTTCCGCAGGGGGAATTTGCACAGTTTGTCAAGGCCCCGAGAGGGGAACGGCTCAGGATCGTCTCCCGTCTCTTCGACCTCGAACAGTACGGCGAGGCGCTCGTCAAGCGCACGAACGCGTACAGCCAGCGGCTGACGGGCGAGCTCAACGTCCTCACCGCGCGGCTGGAACCCTATGCGGACGTCACGGCGCAGAAGATCACTCTCCTCAGTAAGGAGATCTCCTCTCTCGAAGCGGAGAAGAGCAAGGCGGATCAGTCTTGTAAAAAGCTCCGTGCCGAAGAGATGCGCATTTCCGCCCTTCTCGAACGGTTTTGTGCCTACAAACGGGCGGAAGAAGAGATGGCGAAGCTCGAAGAGAAGCGCGCGGAGATGAAGGCGCTCAATGACGGGCTGTTCCGCCTTGCCGCGGCGGGCAATGTCGCCGCGCGTGCGGGGGAGCGGGCCGCCGCCCTCCGGCGTGCGGAGAATGCAGCAAGGGCATTCGGGGAAGCGGAAGGGGCGCTCGCCAAGGCAAAGGCGGAGCTTGAAGCACTTCCGCCCTTCGACGAAGCGGAAGCGGACGCGCGGATCGGCAGTCTCGAACGGGACTACGCCCGTGCGGAGAGCGCAAAGGGGCTTTCGGAGCAGGCGGAGAAGCTCAAAAGGGAGCTTTTATCTCTCGACGTAGCGATCGGAAAGCTCCAAGCAAAGCGGGTTTCCTTCGATTACGAAAAGGAGCGCGGGGAGATCGACGAACTTTTATCGCGCATGCCCGAGGAAGATTTTCTCTCCTTTTTGGGCAGCCGCGGAAGGGACGCGCTCCTCAGGGAAGAATATGCCGCCGTGCGCGACGATTTCGTCCGTCTGTATGAAAAACACACCGAGCTCGGCGGGGATATCTTGCCGCTCATCGAAAAATATACTGCGCTCTCGGAAGGGGAGCGGGAAGACATCGGCAAACTCAAAGAGCTGTTCGAATCGCGCGAACGCATGAAAAAAGCCGCGCACGAGGGGCTGTTGGTGCTCGAAAAGCGCCGCGCCGCCTTTGAAGCGGACGAAAAAGAGCTCGCCCGTCTCACGCAGGAGAGAGCGTCCCGCGCAGAAGAGGCGTCCCGCCTCAGCGAGCAGCTCGCCCTTCTGCCCCCCCTCGGGGAGACGGAGCAGGCGCTCCGCCGTCTGCGGGAGGAAAAGCGGAAGCATGCGGAGACGAAGGGCAGGCTCGAAAGGGCTGTCTCGGAGCGGAGCGCGGCGCTTGCCGCCGCAGCGGCATTGAAGGAAAGCGCTGCATCTGCCTCTTCGGATGCGGAAGAGAAATTCCGTCTCTCACTTGCGGAAGGCGGCTTCAAGGATGCGGAAGAGGCGGCTTCGCTCTATCAAAAATACGGCAATGCGGACGACGCCCGCGCACGCGTCGAGGAGTACAGAGAAATGTACGGCGCCGCGAAACGCCGTCTGCGCGAACTCGGCGCGGAGGACTTTTCGGGGGCGACGGAAGAGGCGCTCAGAGCCGTCAAAGAGGAGCTTTCCCGCGCGGAAGAGGCGCTTTCGTCCTGTACGGAGTCATTAATCCGCAAGCAGGCGGAGCTCGAGCGCGACAGGGTGCGGATCGCGGAAAAGGCGGCGCTCAAACGGGAGGCGCAGGAAAAGCGCGCCGAGGCAGAGACCGCCGAAAGGTTGAAAAAACTGTTCAAAGACAATAAATTCATGGAATTTATCGCGGAGGAGTATCTCCAGACGGTCGCGTCCAACGCGAGCGGGCGGCTGCTCACGCTCACGGACGGCAGATACTTTCTGCGCTACGACGGCGGCTTTTTCGTGGGCGACAACTTCAACGGCGGGGCGCTGCGGGCGGTGTATACCCTCTCGGGCGGGGAAACTTTCCTCGTTTCTCTCTCGCTGGCGCTCGCGCTCAGTGCGGAGATCTGCCTGAAAAGCGCCCGTCCCATCGAATTTTTCTTCCTTGACGAAGGCTTCGGCACCCTCGACGAAAAACTTGTCGATACGGTGATGGACAGCCTCGAAAAACTCAAGAGCAAGAGTTACAGCATCGGCATCATCTCCCATGTGGAGGAATTAAAGCATCGGATCGACCGCAAGCTCATCGTCCTGAAGGCGACGGAGCGGCGCGGTTCCCAAATATCAGCGGAGTAGAAACGGCAATGTTGGGTAACACAATTCTGACCCCCGTCACTCTTTGGCGGGACTTCGACGAATCCCTTCCTTTGGACGAGGAGGTCCTCTCCGAGGGCATGGAGGGGGAGGCCGTCGTGCGGCGTATCAGGATCTCGGGCAGGGCGACGGAAAAGGGGCGCGTCCGTATTTATATGGAGCTCTATGCGCCCGATAAGGACGAATATCCCGCCGTCATGGTTCTCTTCGAGGCGGGGCATTCCTTCGACCGCGAATTTATCGGCCGCTATGTGCGGCAGGGATACGGCGTCCTGTGCGTGGATTATTGCGGGGATCTCGGCGACGGGTCGCCCCATACCGTCTATCCCGAAGATATCGCCTATGCCAACTATCTCCGCGCGGGGGATCATCTCTACTACGCGGAGCCGTCCGCGCGCGAAACGAGCTGGTTCGAATGGGCAGCCGTCGCGCGCTATGCGGCGCGCTATCTTTCGGAACATCCCGAGATCACAAAGTTCGGCGGGATCGGCCTGAGAACGGGCGGGGAGATCCTCTTCAAGATCGCCCCCTATGAGCCCATGGCGTGTATGATCTCCGTCTGTGCGGCGGGCTGGCTCGCCTACCGCGATATGGAGCGCTTCGGCGAGGGGGAGACCCATTCCTTCAATGCGGAGCGGCACCGCTTCATCGCGGGGATCGACTCGCAGAGCTACGCCCCCTATATCAAGTGCCCCGTGCTCCTGCTCTCTGCGATCAATGACAGTAAATATAATTACGAACGCGTCTACGACACCTTCCGCCAGATCAATCCGGAGGTGGAAAAGGCGATCCTCTTCTCCGCCCACGGGAACGGGCTCATCGGTTCACATTCCCTGTACGATATCGACCTGTTCCTTGGCAAATATCTCATGGGACGTTCCGTCTTCATCTCCCGCCCGATCGACGTCGAGATCGGCGAGGACGCGGAGGGGCGCCTCGTCGCAAAGGGAAAATTCGACGATAGAGGGGAGATCGAGGATTTCGGCGTGTTCTTTACCGAAAAGGTGTCGGGCGGCGGCTCGCGGGATTGGACGCGGGTGCTCGGAAAGAAGGAGCTTCTGAGCGGCAGTACCGGCACGGTGCCCGTCTCCCTCTACAAGAGCTGTAAGCGGGCGCTCATCTACTCCTTTGTGAAGTATTCCAACAACTTTTCCGTCACTTCGAAGATCCTCGAGGTATCCCCCTCGAAGGATTATACCAACAGCCGTCCCAAGACGCGCGTGCTCTATACGAACGCGGACGGGCGGAACGTCTTTACGGGATACCGCCTCAGGGAGCATGCGGTCGCCGACTGTTTCCATTCCGAAAAAGAGGCGGGCGTGAGGCTGCTTCCGGGCTACGGCGGGATTATGGGGCTTACTTCGGACGTCGGCATGATCAGTTACCGCGTGGGCGAACAGGGCTATGAACCGCCCGCGGGCGCCGCGTTCGGCTTTGACGCTTGGTGCGCCGAGACGGGAACACTCACGGTGACCTTTTTCCGCAATTCCGATCTCGGGAAGGGGTATTCCGTGACCCTTCGCGTCGAGGGCGGCGGGAAGTGGAAGAACTTCTTCTTCAGTGCGGAGGAATTCAAACAGGAGGGCGGTGCGGCGCTCGAAGATTTTTCGGAGATGTTCGCCGTTCTCTTTGAGGGGAAGGGAGAGATCCTGATCAACAACGTGTTATGGATCTGAGTGAACTTTCTGCGGGAACGGTCGTAGAGACCAAAAAACCGCATGCCTGCGGCGGTACCCTTTGGGAGATCGTCCGTACGGGCGCAGATAAAAAAATCAAATGCAAGCGATGCGGCAGGATCCTCGTGCTCCTGCCCGACGAGCTCAGAAAACGGGTTCGCCGAATTGTGGAGGAAACGTGACGCGTCCCGAACTTCTTACGAGACCGAAAAGGAAAAATCGTCTTTTTCCAATCCTGTGTTCCGTCCTGCTCATCGTCGTTCTCCTTCTCGTCATTGCGGAATTCCGTTTTGTGAGGAGATACACCCCCGTCTGCGTGGAGGGAAGATCCATGCTCAACACGCTTCACGACGGGGACTGGCTGTATGCGGACGGCGAACGGACGCCCGAACGCGGCGATATCGTCATCGTCGATGTGCGCAACTTTAAGAATGCGTCGGGGAAGAACATCTTCAGCGAGAACATCTCTTTCATCGTCAAGCGGGTCATCGCGGAGGAAGGGGACACGGTTTTCGCTTCGGAAGGAAAAGTCTACCTGAAACGCGCGGGGGAAGAGAAATTCTTCAAACTCGACGAGCCGTATGTGAACGGCAGGACGAACGATTTCGATCTTGTCACCGTCGGCGCGGGGGAGTTGTTCGTCATGGGGGACAACCGGCAGGAGAGCGACGATTCGAGACGGGTCGGTACCGTCCCCGTATCGTTCGTGACGGGCGTGATCCCGCAGTGGGCGCTCGATTATAAGGGCGCCATCACCGGGTGGGAAAATTTCAGGGAAAGTATCCGCGATTTGTTTTAAGGGCCGGGATCCCCGAGAGGGGAGCCGAGGGTAGAGCGCGTCATTCTGAGTGTAGCGCCCCGCGCGCCACCTATCTCACGCGGGTAGAGACCCGCCTAACTTCGCGGCAAAGCCGCTCGTGCCGCCCTTAGT
>CANPYD010000018.1 GCA_947587775.1 uncultured Clostridia bacterium | reverse complement strand
GGCGCCGAGGCAACCCCCACCTGACGCGCTACGCGCGCCACCCGCCCCCTTCAAAGGGGGCGGGTCCTCCTAAAAGGGGCGCCAAGATTCGTTATTTTTGTTCTTCCGTCTTCTCGGGCTCTTCCGTCTCTGCGGCTTCTTCCGCGGGTGCGGGGGAGCTCTTGCGTTTCAGCATGCCGACCCCTTTCCGGATGAGATCGAAGAGGAAGGGATCGCGCATGAGAAGGAGCGCAAGAAAATAAATCACAACGCCCGAGGCAATGAGCACGGCGAGGCTCCATACGGCGACGGGCATGAGATATTTGAGTCCGAAGAGCGCGCCGCCCATCACAACGCCGCCGATCCAGTACCGCCACGAGCAGGAAAAGACGGGGCGAAGCGAAAACAGCTTCGTCTTATAGATATAGAGAAAGCCCGTGAGCGTCACGGCAAATTCCGCAACGGCGGAGGCGATCGCCGCCCCCACCGAGGCATACAGGGGGATCAGGATCAGATTGAGGGCAAAATTGACGACCGCCCCCACGACTACCGTAAGCGTTAAGATCTTTTCCTTGCCGATCGACACGAACAGCTGGATCCCGTTGACGTTGGAGAGTCCGATCAAGACCGTAAGCGTACTGAAAATGGGAAGAAGAACGGCGCATTTCTCATACCCCTCCCCATAATAGACGGGCGTAAAGACGCTTGCGATCGAGATGAACCCGAACATGATGGGGATCGCCATCATCCACACATAGCGGTAGGAATTGTAGAGATAATAAGTTACCTTTTCCATATCCCCCGCCTTGTATCTGCCCGCGATGCGGGGGATCATGACGATGCCGAGCGCCGTGACCGCCGTGAGCGCGATCTTTACGATCTTTTCCGCCTGTTCGTAATAGCCGTTTTCGTTGAACCCGTCCGAAAACCAGCCGATCATGGATTTATCGAGCACCGTGTAGACCTGCGTCGCAACGGTGGGGATGAAGAGCATGAAGACCGACTTCATGTCGCGGAAGGGATTGAGTCCCTTCACGCGGACGAGATATTTGGGCAGATACAGCCAAAGGGAGAGGTTGCCGAGGACGGTGAAGGCGGTCATGAAGATCACATAGAGGATCAGATCGTCCCCGTCCTTGACAAAGAGAAAGATCGCCGCGACGCATGCGAGGCGGAAGAGAATGCTGCGGAGCGCCGTCTTGCCGAATTCTTCGAGCCCCTGCAAAAACCATGTGATGTCAAAGGCGACGTTGACGATATTGAGGGAGAGAATGAGCGTGATGACGAAGTTCTCCCGTGCGAACAGAAAAGCGTACCCGATATAGGCACCGAGCGTCACAAAGGACGTCATGAGGCGGAGGAGGAAGATCTCCCAGAAGGCACGGCTGCGCGCTTCCTTATCCTCCTGCACATAGCTGATGGCGCGCTGGCCGAACGTCGTCGTGCCGAGCACGGCAAAGAGCACGAAATACGCCGCCATGGAGTCCGCATAGCTGTAAAGTCCCACGCTCGACGGCAGAAAAATATGCGAAATATAAGGCGTCACCACGAGGGGCGACACCAACATCATGATCTGATAGGTCAGATTATAGATGAAGTTTTTCTTGATGCTTTTTGCCATAGAATCAGACCGTTCCCGCCGCGACGGCAGATCTTGCCGCCGTGCTCTTGCGCCGTCCGCCACACAGCCCCATATTCAGGACGAGCAGGAAGGGGTTGAACCAATATTCGAAGAAATGATGATCGACCACGCTCGTCAGGGCGATGAAAAAGAGAATGATGGGAAGAATATAATCCCCCTCTTTGAGGCTTTTCCTCGAAGCGGCGGTATAGACCGCGCAGACGAACACGGTCATGGCGATCCCGTATTGCAGCGTCAGCGAGAGCCAGCCGCAGTCCACAAAGTAGTACCCGAGCTTACTGTCCCACTCGTCCGTCGTGAATCCCCAGCCCTGCATTTTGACTACCTGCCCGAAGAGGGTAAATCCGTAATCGTTGACGGCGAGATTGCCGTAGTACAGCCTTCCCGAGAGGAGATCGTTCAGCCACTTCAAAAATGCGTTCTCCTGCGTATAGACGAAATGCAGAAGGATCGAAACGACGCAGAAGATCGGGATCATGAGCCAAAGGACGGCCCGGATCCCGCGGAAGGAATACAGCTTCGGAACATATGTTGCGAGGAGCATCGCCCACGCAAAGCAGAAGATCAGAACAAAATCCAGCCGCGCGACGCAAAAGATGTAGACAAACAGGGAGACAAAGATCCAGAAAAAGAAGTTCCGCAGATTGTAGTTTTTCCCTTTCAGATAGCCATGGGCGAGCTCGATATAGAAGAGCGTCGCGGCGAAATCCGTCGCATAGACACTGCCGAACGCATAGCGCGGTTTCAGCCCCGCATACGTGACGATGTTTTCGATGGCGCCGAAGAGGCTCAAAAGGAAGAGCGCGCCGCAGATGATGCTCGCCGTGCGGAAAAATACGCGGACGGTGTCCTTGAGAGGCACGCCGTGAACGCCGAGGATCAAAAGCGTAATTTCCACAAGGGCGGACTGGCGGTTGAAGGCGATCATCAGGGCGACCGCGCAGGCAAAGATCACATAGCGGAGCAGGGTCTGTTTCTCGTAACGGTCCTGCGTACAGATCTTGATGAGGATGGGGATCAGAAAAGCGATGCGCAGGATATACCTGTAAAAGACCCCGTCCGTCCCGATCAAGGCGGAGAGCGTCGACGCCGCAAGAAGCGACCGCACGAGCATGAGGATATAAGAAGCATAGAACAGCTTCTTCCCCAATTCCGTTGTATGGTCAAGCGTCTGCATCTCCTCTTTCTCCCTTTTACAGTGTTTTCAGCGCTTCGAAGGCGCTTAAGATCACATCGTCCATGTCGAAATATTTATACTGGCCGAGCCGCCCGCCGAAGACGACGTTTTGCTCTTTCTCCGCAAGCGCCCTGTATTTTGCGTACAGCGCGCCGTTCTTTTCGTCGTTGACGGGATAATAGGGCTCATCCCCCAATTTCCATGCCGAAGAATATTCCCGCGAGATGACGGTCTTGGGCTGCGTCCCGAATTCGAAATGCTTGTGTTCGATGATGCGCGTATAGGGCACTTCCGCCGCCGTGTAGTTGACGACGGCATTCCCCTGATAGTTCGGGATGTCTAAAACTTCAGTCTCGAACCGCACGGAGCGGTATTCGAGGGGGCCGTAAACATAGTCGAAATATCTGTCGATCGCGCCCGTGTAGATGATCTTCTCCGCCGCCGCCGAAAGTTCGCTCTTGTGCTCGAAGAAGTCGCAATTCAGCCTGACTTCCACCCCTTCGAGCATGGCTTCGATCATCTTCGTATAGCCGCCCATGGGGATCCCCTGAAAGCGGTCGCTGAAATAGTTGTTATCGAAGGTGAACCGCACGGGCAGACGCTTGATGATGAATGCGGGAAGTTCGCTGCACTTCTTCCCCCACTGCTTTTCGGTATATCCCTTGACGAGCTTTTCGTAGACGGTCTTGCCGACGAGGTTGATCGCCTGCTCTTCGAGGTTTTTGGGATTTTCCACATAGGATTCCCCGCGCTCCTTTGCGATGCGCGCCTCCGCCTCCGCGGGCGTAAAGACGTCGGGCCAGAGCTTGGTGAAGGTGTTCATGTTGAAGGGTAGGTTGTAGCACTCCCCATGGTAGCGCGCGACGGGGCTGTTGACGTAATGATTGAATTCGGCAAACTTATTGACGTACTCCCAAACCGCCTTGTCCGAGGTATGGAAGATATGCGCCCCGTAGCGGTGGACGTTGATCCCCTCGACGCTCTCCGTATAGATGTTCCCGCCGATGTGCGGGCGTTTTTCGACGACGAGGCAGGTTTTGCCCCGCTTTGTGAGCTCATGGGCGCACACTGCGCCGTACAGTCCGCTCCCGACGATGAGATAGTCGTATTTCATTTCAATTCTCCTTTTCGAACGCATTCTTCAAAGCCTTTTCGGTGAAATAACCTTTCCGCAAAAGCGCCCCGACCGCAGCGGCATTTGCACAGAGCTGCCGATACCGCTCTTCGCTCATGGATGACGTTATGGCGGGAAGTTCCGCCAAATCGCTCACCGTAATGCCGCAGTCGTGTTCGGTGACGAACTCTGCGAGCGCCGCTTCTTTCCAGATGATGACGGGCATCCCGCAGGCGAGATACAACGAGCACTTATGCGGATCGTTATACCGAAGATATTCCCCATAGCTTCCGGAACATGTTGCCGTCGTTTCGCCATCCCAGACAAGTCCGAAAGAGCCCTCCATGATGAGGGGAAGCTCATCGGGCGGAAATGCCCCCGCATAATGCACGCTGTTGCCTCCGCCCTCAAAATACGGGCCGTACAAATTCCAGTGCACATTTTCGGGAAGGGAGTAGGCGTACCTTGCTTTGTCGGGCGAGAGATTCCCCGCGACTGCTATGGGGTCTGTCGGCAGAGCATGCCGTTCGTTTGCCCGCTTTTCGAGCGCCTCGCCGGCAAGATAATCGAAGATCCCGAGAGAAACAAACTTCGCGTTCAGTTCGCCGCGAAGCAATGCGGCCATTTTTTCGTTATGGACAATCAGAATATCCGCAAACCGAAGCGTCTTTTTTTCGATCTTCTCCTTGAGCTTTGCCCGTATGCCCGAAGCGGAAACGCGGAACCAGTTCACATCATGCGCCAGTATGACGAGCGTGACGCCCCGCTTTTTCAGGCGGCGGAAGATTTTATTCTGTTTCAAAAAACAGACCAATAACGGATATTGCAGAACGAGCGTGTCTCCTGCCCGTAGTGAGCTTGTCGCGCGGCGCCACGCACGGTATGTCGCCCCGTGCCTCGCGATTTTATGCAGGATCCCGCCCGTTCTGTCCGCCGCAAGCGGAACATCGACGGGGGTTTCCGCGATCCCGGAAAGCACGGTATCCACGTCCACACGCGGTTTGAACGCCGCCGTTTTTCTATGGGCGCTTTCCAGCGCCTTGCTCGCGCTGTCTGCGGTTTCTCTGATATAATAAATCATAAAAACCCCTCTGAGATATGCCGATATACCGTGCCCTCGCGCGAAACCGCTTCCTCTGCTTCCTGTTCCGTCATACGGAAGATATCCGCAAATCGGTATGTGAGCTTATGGACGGGGGAATTTGCGGTGACGACGTCCCAGACGTCCTGACGGAACGGTTCGAACAGCATCGTCTGGAGAAGATCGCAGGGGCCGCGCACAACGGGCGGAACATTCTCCCATTCCGCGGGAAAGCGCTCGATCGCGAGCTCCATGAAGTCGTACCAAATGAAGTAGTCCGCTAACGTCTTATGTTTTTCGAGATAGAGATACAGGAGTTTCTGCGCAAGCAACAGGATCTTTTCGTTACGGCAGGCGCTCAAAAACCAACTCTCCATGCGGGTTGCCTGCAGCGCAGCATCGTTTCCGCCGATTCGGAACATAAACAGGTCGCTCTCGAGCATATAATCGGGCACACTGCCGCTTAAAAAGACCGTCGCGTCGATCCATGTGCCGCCGTAACGGATGAGAAGCTCGGTGCGGAGTAAATCAGAAAAAAGCGCGGGGCTGATGATCCCCGTCTCGAACCGTTCTGTAATAAATCTCGGGAATCCGACATACTCTGCGTAATTATCCCGTGTGATCACGACGATTTTTCTCTTCTCTCCCATAGTGCGGCAGACCGAACGGTAGCACGCCTGCACGATGGGCGGGGCATTCTCCATGCCCTGCAACCAACAGATCCAAACGGTATCATCCTTCCCGTGATCCAAAGAGGCGTCCGCCGCCTCGATCTCATCGCCGAATGCGGAAATCTCCTTTTTGTATTTCTTGCGCAATTTTCCCATGACCTTTTTGCGCATGACCGTGCCCCAATACTTTTCCGCAACGCCGCCGAGTTTGAGCGTCATCCCCAAGAAAAGGGAATAGGCGCCCAAATGCAATGTGGAATATTCCTTGACTCTCTTCCTGATTCCCATATCCCCCTCACGCCGCCTTTTTGCCGCGGTACCGGATCGACGCCAGAATGCGGAGCACAAAGCACCATCTGTGCCGCATGCAGAAGATCACCGTCCGCCGCGCGAAAGAGAGCCCCTTCCTGCTCGGCGAGCGAAGAGTCGCCTTCACGGCGTCCTGCGCAACGAATGCCCGAAATTGCTTTTTCTTTTCACGATATTTTATACGGTTGCACGGATGAAAAAAACCGCTGATCGCGATTGCCGACAGCATGAAGAGATATCTGTAATCAACCGCCTTCAAAAACATCTCCTCATGGGGCATACCCGCGATCGACGAGCGCAATTTTTCGATACAGACAACAGAGCTCGCCGCCTTCTCGGCAGTAATGCGCGAAGTGAGCGAAGATGGATTGTAGACATAATGATGCGCGCAATCGCTCAGAATAACGACCCGCCGCACGGCGCCGAACAGACGGAAGCTCCATTCGAAATCTTCGGCGTAATTTTTCAGTCCTTCATCGAAGTACAGCTCGTTTTCCGTGAGGCAAACGCGTCTGACGATCTTCCCGAAGGGCGAGGACAGCGGCGCGGCAAGATCCATCGTCGCAAGGCGGAGCTCTTCGCACGCGTCCCCTTCGTATCGCGTGTTTTCACGTAAATAGGAGGGCGTGGCACAGAGGACGCTCTTGTCCCCGTATTCGCGGACCGTCCCCCATGCGACGATATCGAGCCCGTCCTTTTCCGCCGCGTCGTACGCCTTCCGGAGAATGTCCTCATCGATCCAGTCGTCCGCGTCCAAAAAGGAGATATATTTCCCGCGCGCCTCTGCAATGCCGAGGTTGCGCGCCGACGATACGCCGCCGTTCTCCCTGTGAAATACGCGGATACGTCCGTCCTCAGAGGCAAACCGATCGGCAAGTGTTTCGATGCCGCTCGTCGAACCGTCGTCCACGACGATGATCTCGATGTCCGCAAGCGTCTGCTCCCGCGCACTCGCAATACATTTCTTAAAATATTTTTCGGGCTCGTTGTGAAGCGGCACAATGACGCTGACGAGCGGCTCCGATTGTGTTTCCTTCTCCATATCACGCCGCCTTTTTTTCGCGATAACGCACAGAAGCCAGAATGCGGAGCGCCAAGCACCAACGGTGCCGCATGCAGAAGATCACCGTCCGTTGTGCAAAAGAGAGCCGCTTCCTGCTCGGCGAGCGGAGCGTCCGCCCTACCTCGTCCTGTGCCACATATGCCTTAAACGCCCGCTTTTTCTCGGAATAGCTTGCCTTGTTTTTCGGATGAAAAAAACCGCAGACCGAGATCGCCGTCAACATAAAGAGAAACCGATAGTCGATCTGCTCCTGCAAACGTTCTTCATCGGGAGTATGTTTGATCCCGCCCCTGATCTTCCCGAAACACAAAACTGCGCTCTTGGCGTTCTGCTCTGTGATCAAGGATGTGAGCGAGGCGGGATGATAGACATAGTGATGCGCATATTCGCTTAAAATGATCGCTCTGCGGACGAACGCAAACAAACGGAAATTCCATTCCACGTCTTCCGCATAATTCAGAAGCTCTTCGTCGAAAAAAATGCGGTTCTCCGTGACGATCTCGCGGCGGATCAGTTTCCCGAAGGGCGCCCCGAGCTCGGCGTTGCAATCCAGCACTGCCTCCCGCATTTTTGCGCATTCTGCGCCTTCGTAAAGTTTGTCCAGTTGCAGATACGGTGAAAACTCATGGCGCACCGTCCTGTCCCCATATTCGCGGACGATCCCCCATGCGACGAGATCAAGCCCGTCCTTTTCCGCGATATCGTACGCCTTTTGCAGGATGTCCTCATCGATCCAGTCGTCCGCGTCCAAAAAGGAGAGATATTCCCCGCGCGCCTCTGCAATGCCGAGGTTGCGCGCCGACGATACGCCGCCGTTCTCCTTGTGAAATACGCGGATACGGCCGTCCTCAGAGGCAAACTCATCGGCAAGTTTTTCCACACCGCTCGTCGAACCGTCGTCCACGACGATGATCTCGATGTCCGAAAGCGTCTGTGCGCGCAGATGCGCAATGCAGCCGCTAAAATATTTTTCGGGAGCATTGAAAAGCGGCACGATCACACTGATGCGCGGCGCGCCGTCAAAAACTTGTCTCATACTTTTTATGGAAGAATTTTGCGCCCAAAAATCCCGTTACTTTCTTAAAGAAATGCACTTTTTCGGTATAGATCACGGGCAATTCGGCGATGTCGTCCTTGGTGAGGACGGAGATCTCCAACATGTGCAGGAGCCACACATTCAAGAGCCGCTCGCCCACTCTGCCGCCGAAACGGCGCTGGAAATCGCTCATCCCCGTCTGATCGATGCGGGTTCCGAGCTCGTCCAGAATGGGGAAAAGCCATTCGCAATACCGATCGAGCAGGTCGCGCCGCATGATGAACATATTGAAGAGATATGCGCTCCGTCCCTTCATCGTCTTGTCGAAAGCAACAAGATATTCGGGGCAGCGCTCCGCGATGATCTCCCGCGCAACGTCGAAATGTTCCCCTGAAAACGTATGTGCGTAATGAGAGTAGATCGTTTCGATATAGTAGTGCCGCTTCTTGGGGAGAAGGACGGCGTATTTGTCGAGAAGTTTGTCGAGTTTCTCTTCATGCAAAACTTTTTCGATCTTCTTTTTCCCTTTTCCCCGAAAATATCTTCTGTAATGGACAAGTCCTAAATAATCGGATGGAAGGTTCTTCCATCCCCAGTACAGTCCTGTAAGTTCGCACAGGCAATCGTTTTTCAGAGAGATGTTATCCCCTTCGTCGTCGCGCGCAGTGTTGGGCGGAAAGCCTTCCGCGTCCCGTCCCGCCGAGCCGACGAACACAGGCACATAAAAGCTGTCCTGCGCGGCGAGCCCCGATTTATGCATGGCGACCAAAACTTTGGCGTTATGATTCATGAAAAATTTTTTTCCTTTGAAGTAGAGAATAAAATTCACTTTGCGCCCGTGCACTTCAAAGCGACGGCCGCAGACTTCGTATGATCTTCCGATCCCGCCGCTCCGCACAGTGGCCGACGACGGAAGTTCGTATAAATTTCTGTACAAAACAGAAAATATGGCTCTTTTTCCCCATTATATCGCAAGCAATACGGGAAGTCAATCTCTTTTGCTTATGATTCCGTAACGTCCGTATCTCACAGATTTCCGACGGGCCGTGCAGCCGCGGACGAAAGAAGATCCCGACAATTCTTACTTTGCGCCGTCCCGCCGGAGGACTCCGCCGATCGTCTTGAAAACGATCTTAAGATCGAGTCCCACAGAGCAGTGATCCACGTAGTAGAGTTCCTTTTTTTGGCGCTCCCCGCTCTCGTAGGTGCAGTTGCTTCTCCCGTACGCCGCCCACATGCCGATCATGCCGGGGCGCACCGAGAGGAGCTTCTCCTTGTCCGCACCGTACTTTTCTTCGACCTCCTCCCGCATGAGCGGACGGGGACCGATGACGGAGATCCGTCCCGTGAAGATCGCCCAGACGTTGGGGAGCTCGTCGAGACTGGTTTTGCGGAGAAATTTTCCGACCTTGGTGACGCGGGGATCGTTGTCGATCTTATACTCCCGCCTGTACTGTTCAAGCTGCTCGGGCGTGAGCATATCCCCGAGCTTGTCCGCATTCTTCTTCATGCTGCGGAATTTGGGGAGATAGATCGTCTTGCCGTTCTTCCCCACCCGTTCATGGCGGTAGATGACCTTCCCCCCGTCGCTGCATTTTACGACAATCGCGAGGATGAGATACAGCCACGAAAACAGAATGAGAAAGAGCCCGGATGCAAAAATATCGAATGTCCGCTTGAAAAAGCGGTAGCACAGCCAACCGAACCCGCACTTCTTGCGCGGCGGCTTTGGCGCTTTTTCCTGTTTGTCCTTTTTCATTTTTCGTTTATTTTGAGCTTATCGGTAGAAAACACGACATTATATCGTCCATTATTATACAGCATACAGGGTTCAAAGTCAACCTCTTTTTGTCATGATATCCCATGACAGGAATGTCGGCATATGCAGAGAATTTTTTCGGAAAATCGCACGCCGTCCCTTGCATATCCAAAAGAAATATGGTAAAATATCCCTGAAATTCAAGGAGGATTTTATGAAACTTTCCAACGAACTCCGGAGCGCCATGCGCCTTCGGGTAGATTACACCAATATGACCGACAAATATCTCGGCGACAGGGGGATCTCCCCCGCAACGATCGGCGCGCACAAAACGCTCGCCAATGCGGCGCACGCCTATGTGAAGGAAAACAGGGGGAAAGACGAGCTCTTTATGGGCTGGACGGAACTTCCCTATAACCAGACGGAGATCGTTGCCGACATTCTGGAAACGGCAAAAACCATCCGCAGGAAGTTCGAATACTTCGTCGTGCTCGGCATCGGCGGAAGTGCGCTCGGCCCCATCATGGCGTTCAATGCCCTCTGCCATCTGCACTACAACGATCTTCCGAGAAGCAAGCGCAAGGGTCCCAAGTTCTATGTGGAAGACAATGTGGATCCCGTCCGCATGAAGGAGCTTTTAGACGTGATCGACGTCAAAAAGACCTGTTTCAACGTCATTTCGAAGTCGGGCGCGACGAGCGAGACGATGGCGCAGTATCTCGTCGTCTCCGACCTCCTGAAGCAGGCGGGCGAGGACGTCAAGGAGCATGTCATCTTTACGACGGACGCCTCTCGCGGCAATTTGGTGAAGATCTCCAAAGAACTCGGCGGCGTGAAGAGCTTTGTGCTCGGCGACGGCGTGGGCGGAAGATTTTCTCAGCTCTCCCCCGTGGGACTTCTCCCCGCCGCAGTGCTCGGCATCGACATCAAGTTGCTCCTGAAGGGGGCGGCGTACATGGATAAGCTCTGCGCGACCCCCGATCTCAAAAAGAACCCCGCCCTCATCTGCGCGACGCTCCAATATATCGCGATGAAGGACGGCAAAAACATCGGCGTACTCATGCCCTACTCCGACAATTTGCGCTACGTCTCCGACTGGTATGCCCAGCTCTGGGCGGAATCGCTCGGCAAGAACGAGACGCTCTCGGGCGAGAACTGCAACGTCGGGCAGACCCCCGTCAAGGCACTCGGCGTCACCGACCAGCACTCGCAGGTCCAGCTCTATACCGAGGGTCCCTACGACAAGGTCGTGACCTTCCTCTCGGTGGATTCCTATAAGGAGAAGTCCCCCATCCCGCACGGGTGCGAGAACATTCCCGACGTCTCCTTCCTCGGCGGGCACACGATGGAAGAACTCATCCGCGCCGAAAACAAGGCGACGGCGTACGCCCTCACCAAGGCGGGAAGGCTCAATTATACGATCTCTCTTCCCGTCGTCAACGAGTTTACCCTCGGCGAGCTCCTCTATCTCTTTGAGTTGCAGACCGCATACGCAGGCGCGATGCTGAACATCAATACCTTCAACCAGCCCGGCGTGGAAGCGGGCAAGAAGGCGACGTTCGCCCTCCTCGGCAAGCCCGGCTATGAGTCCCAGCGCGCCGAGCTCGACAACGCCGCCCCCGACGAGAATTATATCGTGTAACGCCCCTCGGCTCCCCTCTCGGGGGAGCTGTCGCCGTAGGCGACTGAGGGGTTTTGGAAACCCTATCCCCCGCTGCGCGGGTACTTCCCCTAAAAGGGGAAGCAAGGCCGCCCTTGGCGTGACGGATGAGGGACCTGCCCCCGTTTACGGGGGCGGGTGGCGCGCGTAGCGCGTC
>CANPYD010000017.1 GCA_947587775.1 uncultured Clostridia bacterium | reverse complement strand
CGCGACAGGAGCAGTGGCAACTGCGACGGGCCTTGCGGCGGTACCTGCCGCCCAAGGTAGGGGGGTGGGGCGAGTTCCAAATTACTTGCCTTAGGCGGAATTCACTTCCGCCGTGGGCGACCCAATTTGTCGAACCCCTTCGACTTAATGTCGTAACAAGCGTACGAGACAGTGACTCAATATCCCGGAAACGTGACTTCCCTCGCTCGTATTTGTTTTGAGCGCGCGCCCTCAAGGCGCAAGCGCAAAAGAAATCGAGCGAAATATCTACGCGTACACGCGGACGTAATCGATCTGCATCGCCGCAGACGTAAAAGATTTGTCGGGGGTGTTGCCGCCGTCGTAATTTCCGCCGACCGCAAGATTGATGAGAAGATAAAACGGAACATCGAAGGGCGCGGCGGCATTCCCCTCTCCGAGCGGAGAGGACGTAAACCATGACGTATTCTTTAAGCGATAGGTCTCTTCGCCGTCCACAAACCACGACATATGATCGTTACGCCACTCGAATCCGTAGACATGCCATTCATCGATGGGAGCCGTGAGTTTCTCGGCATGCGGGGAATAAATGCTCGGATTTCCGCCGAAATGCAGCGTATTTCCGATCTCATAGGGAAGCCTGCCCTTGGCTTCCATGATGTCGATCTCGCCGTTCGCCGCCCAGCCGCCGTAGCGGTTGTTGGTACCCATGCCCGGCTCGGGCTGGGGAAGCATCCAGAATGCGGGCCACATGCCCGTCCCGAGGGGGAGCTTCATGCGGGCTTCGAAATAGCCGTACGTCCAGTAGCCCCTGTCGCGCGTCGAGATGCGCGCCGAAGTGAACTCCCTGCCGCTCGCCAGTCCTTCCTTCCGTTCCGCCGTGATGGAGAGCACGCCCTCCACAAGCGAAACCGCGTCACGGGTGTAGTATTGCAGCTCATTATTGCCCCAGAACCACGGCCCGTACGCCGTATCTTCCATATTGATATAGGCGTCCTGCACGCCCTCCTGATATTCCCACTTCGTCTCGTCGAGAGCGTCGCCGTCGAACTCATCCGCCCAGAGGAGCTGGCGCTCGCCGTCCCCGGCCACCGTACAAATCGATAAGATCTCATACGCCGCCGCGAATTCTCTGCAGGTTGCGCCGATCGACGCATTTCCGCCCCCGACCGCGGACATGGTACCGTCATTTACCGTCAAAACGCTCTCATCCGAGGTAGACCATTTCGCCTTGTATCCCTTGGGAAGCTCCGCCGAAAAGTTGAGCGTATCCCCTGCGGCGAGGTTGGCGTCGGCCGTCATGACCCTGACGCCGAGGATCTCGCTGCGGACGGTGACATCGCAGGTGAAGAACTTCTCCCCGTCCGAATAGGTGACGAGGGATCTCCCCTCGGCAACCGCCGTGACGATCCCGTCCTCTACGGCCGCGACCGATTCGTCGGAAGAGATCCAATCGGCGTTTTCGCCGCAGGGATCGGACGTGAGCGCAAACTGCGCACCGACCGAGACATCCGCCCCCGTCACGGCGATGTAAAGTCCCGTTAAGGGTTCTCTCCTCCCGACGGCGAGGTCCAGCTGAAAATCGCAGCCCGCCAAGGCAAGCAAAAGCGCAAGGGCGACCGAGATCCCCCCCGCTTTCATCATCCATCTATGTTTGCCCGCAAGCCGCATGTTCCACCTCTTTCCGAAAAAGGACATGCCTCCACTTATACTGTGATTCGATTATATCCCCTCTTATGCGGGCTGTCAATGTGTTTTGAAAAAATAATTCGCGAAGCGGTTTATTCTGTCATTTTTTCGGGCTTTTTTGCAAAGAAGTCACAAAGGGCTCCGCACTTTGCGCGGAGTCCTCAAAGGTCGAATGCAATCGCCGTGATGTCGTCGTCAAATGCGCCGCAGAACTCTTTCAGGGAGGCTTTGAGACGCTCGATGAACCGCTCCGCGCAGTCCGATTTTTGCAGGATCTCCTCCACCCGTTCGAGGGAAAATTGCTCCCCGCGGGCGTTCCTGCTCTCGATGACACCGTCCGTCAGAAGCACTAAAATGCTCCCCCGTCCGTAGGGGATGAAAGCGTCCTCATAGCGGAACCCGGGGATCCATGTCGAGACTGGCGGGGAATTCATCAGGATCTCGTCGATGGAAGCGCCGCTCTTCAACAGCATGGGCGCGTTGTGCCCGGCGGCACAGTAGCGGATCCTCCCCGCTTCCCGCTCGATGCGGACGGCGACGGCGGTGACATAGGAGCGCTCGTCGAGGTTGAGCTCCTGAAATTTCGCATTCAGTCCATAGAGCGCGCGTGCGGGGGAAATTTCGCTCCTGTCCCATCCCGCCCGCACAAAGGCGGAGAGCATGCCCGCGGAGATCCCCTTGCCCGAGACGTCCGCAAGGACCCCCATGGTCTCCCCGCCCGCCTCATAGACGTCGGGAAGATCCCCGCCGATCTCGCGGCAGGGAATATACATAAAGGAATAGGGCGCGCCGCTCCTTGCGGCAGGCAGGAGCCGCTGCTGGATATCCTGCGCGGAGGACATTTCGCGGGCGATCTCCGTCTCGTAGGCGTTGTCCGCAAGCCCCAGAAAGTACTCCCCCATCGGCTGTACCTTGATACGGAGGGAAAGCGCCTCTTTGCCGCGGCGGAAAATGAGTTTGCGGAAGGCGGATCCCCGTCCCTTGACCGCGTCGAGAAAGAGGGCGCGCAGGGTGCAATAGGCGCATTTGACCCCCTCCCCGCAGTGTTCCTCTTCGCGGCAGGAGATGGCGTCCGCAAGGGTGCCGCGCTCCTTTTCCGCCCCGAAATAGGCGCGGAAGGCGCGGTTGCAATACCGGACGCGCAAATTTTCGTCCACGACGATCGCCGCCGTGGGAATGATTTCGAGAATGTCTTTATACAGATTCGCCATTTCAGCCTCGGAACATGCGCAATTTTCCGCTCACTACCCTGACGCGGAGCTCCTCTGCGGGGAGAAGTTCGCCGTCGAGCTGGACACTCTTTGTCCCCTGCGGAAGGATGGCCGCTTCCTCGCAGAGCACTCTGTGATAAATGCGATTTGTGTGCAGTTTTCCGCGCATGAGCTTGATGAGATAGTAGGGCAGAAAGATCCGCTTGGGACAGTCCACCGCGATGAGATCGATCTTTCCGTCGTCGATGACAGCGGGCGGACAGATGGGAATCCCTCCGCCGAACTGCGTCCCGTTGCACGCCGCCGCGATGAGCACTTTGTACTCCCGTTCTTCCCCGTCGGATACGATCTTCATCACAACGGGTTTGTATTTCAAGAGGGAAATGAGGAGACTCCTGAAGTAGGAACAGCGCTTCCCCTCCGCCTTTCTCTTCTCGATGCGCTCCAGAATATCCACATCGATGCCGAGCCCCGCGATGTTGAGGCTCCGCCGCCCGTTCCCACAGTCGAGATAGTCGGTGTACTTCGGCGTTCCGTCCAAAATGAGATCGACCGCCGCCCCGCCGCGGGGAATCTTCGCATGGGAAGCAAAATCGTTGCCCGTCCCCGACGGAATGAGCCCCAGAACGACCTTCGCGGGATCCTCGAGCCCGCAAAGCACCTCGTTGAGCGTCCCGTCCCCGCCGACCGCGATGAGATACTCTTCCCCCATGGCAGAGAGCCGTCCCGCCTCCCGCGCGATGTCCCCGGGGGCGGAGGAGAAGAACACGTCATATTCTGCGCCACGCGCCTTGAATTTTTGCTCCGCCTCCGCAAGCGTCTTTGTCCCATGCGCGGATGCGGGATTCACAATGAGATGATACATAGCCTTTGTGGGTTTATTTTACAACATTTCGTCGAAAAAATCAATACGGTGGGGCAAAAATTTCCCCGTTGACAATTTTTGCGGCGGGTGGTAGAATAAAACCACCTTTTTCCGTCACCGGAGACATCGGAGCGATGAAAAAATTATTACCGGAAAGTTTTCTGAAACTGGCAGACGCCTGTCCCTTCCCCCTGTATGTCGTCGGGGGAAGCGTGCGCGACCGCCTCGCGGGGTTCCCCCAAAGAGAGGCGGACTGGGATCTCTGCGCCGCGGGGAGCGACGAGGAGCTCATCTCGGCCGCAACAAAATGCGGGTTCACCGTCCGCGCCCTCTATCCGCGCACGGGGACGGTCAAGCTCGAGGATGAAAAGGGGGTCGCCTGCGAATTCACCCGTTTCCGCTACGACGCGTACGAAAAGGGGGTCCATGCCCCCTCTTCCGTCGTCTTTACGGACGACATCGTGCTCGACGCCAAGCGGCGGGATTTCTGCTGTAACGCGGTCTATTACGACATCAAGGCGGACAGCTTCCTCGATCCCCTCGGCGGGATCGGCGATATCCGCGAAAAGAAGCTGCGCACCGTCGCCCCCTCCCGCAAAGTATTCGGTGAGGACGGGCTCCGGCTCATGCGGCTCGCCCGGCAGGCCGCCCAGACGGGCTTTCTTCCCGACGAGGCCTGCCTCGAAGGCGCAAGAGAGAACGCCTCTCTCATCCGCGACATCGTCCCCGAGCGCGTCTATACCGAGCTCATGCTCCTGCTCCATGCGGACGAGAAGCTCGAGGATCCGACGGCGCCCTACCGCGGGCTCTGCATTCTCAAAGAGACGGGCGTGCTCCGCGAGATCCTTCCCGAGCTCGCCTTGGGGGAAGGCATGACGCAGCGGGCGGAATTTCATAAATATGATGTGCTCGAACACTCTCTCCGCGCCGCGGGATATGCCGAACGCAGCGTCCGTCTTGCCGCGCTCCTGCACGACGTGGGAAAGCCCTATTGCATGCAAGAATACGGGAACTATCACGGGCACGAGATCGAGGGGGAACGCATCGCGCGGGACATCCTCACCCGTCTCAAAGCGCCGACGCATACGGCCGAGCGGGTCTGCGCGCTCGTGCGGCTGCACATGCGCGACTACGATCTCCGCATGAAGGAAAACAAGGTGCGGCGGGAAATCGTCACACATTTTCCCCTTCTCGAGGAGCTCTTCGCCGTCAAACAGGCGGACTATTCGGCGTGCATGGACGATCTCTCCCCCGCGCCCTGCGTTGTAAAATGGAAAAAGATCCTCTCCGAAATGCGGGCGGAGGGGGCGCCTTTGACGCTCAAAGAGCTCAAAGTCAACGGAATCGATGTGCGGGAGGCGGGCGTGCCAACAAAGGAGACGGCGGAAGTTCTGAAAACGCTCCTTCTCGAGTGCGCGCTCGACGGCAGACGGAACGACCGCACCTTTCTCTTAAAACGCATCCAGCGCTTTTCGGGCAACTGAGCCGCTGTAAAAACTACCCGCTGCATGGGTACCATGTCCCCGTGAGACAAAATCGGAGGCACCCATGTCCGCAACCCCTACGCATCGGATCGCTCTTTTGTGCGCACTGAGCGCTCAGGGAAATGCCCGAGAGGTTCCGCCGCGGCTTTGCGGCGTTTTCCGGATTTCTCGAAAAGGCCCGCCGCAGACTGCAGGGGGCGCAGGACCGCGTGGAGAGTGCCGAAAAGCGCACGGGAAGGATCGGAAGGCGGCTCGGATCTTTCCGCGGGACCGGAGACGGCGGGAGCGGGGAATAATTTTTTTCATTTCTTCCTGAAATTTCCGCGCGCAAACAGTTGCTTTTTGTTCGCGCGAATAGTATAATAAACAAAGTAAAATATACACAAAAAGGTGGATTCAGCTCATGGCGGATAAAAATCGTAACAACAATCCCGCACAAGGTCAAACGCGCTCTGCGCAACCCACTCCCCCGAAGAAGAAGCTCTCCCGTCGGGAAAAGAAAGAGCTTCTCAGAAAGCAGCTCGCCTACGAGAAACAGCTCGTCAAGGAAGGGAAGATCCCCCTGCGCAACCAATACCGTCCGCGCGGGTTCTTCTGGCGCACCTTCGCGGTCTGCCTCTCCTTCATCTTCGGGATCTTCGCCGCATTCGGCGGCGTGCTCGGCGCGATGGGGATTCTCCTCGCAGGTCCTTCGGAAGAGGTGCTCGGGTATTTTGGTCTTGATGCGGAAAAATTCCTTTCGGAAGCCTATCGCAACAAATCTGTCTTCGACCTCGCCGACGACGTGATCAAAGACGTCAACCAACTCGGCGATCCCTCGACGCTCACGCTCGAGACTTTCTCGAAATACTCTCCCCTCGTCGATACCTACATCGATCTTCTGCTCGAAAATCTCGAAGGCATCGGCGTCACGCTCGACATCGGCGAACTCAAACAGCAGACGTTCGGCAATCTTGCATCCTACGCACGGGATGCATTCCTGCCGCAGATCGAGCTCGGCCCCATCCTCGAACTCGACAAGAACGTCACCCTCGAAAGAATCAACGGAAATTCCTTCCTCTACGCCATCGCTTACGGCAAATACGGGACGGATTACGAACTTGTTCCCGATGAAACTTCGCAGGCAAGGGCTGCTACCATGACGATCAGGATGATCGGAAACAGCCATCCCACGAACATTCTCGATCTTGTTCCCACGCTCGCATCGGAGCCCCCTGTCAACGAGGACGGATCGGAGAAGACCGCGATGGACTTCATCCACGGGATCGAACTCGGCTCCCTTTTAGGGCTCGACATCAGGCTTCCCGGAGAAGACGGAGAGGACGGCGAAGGCACCAATGTCATGCTCTATGCCCTCTGCTACGGCACCGAAGGCGTGGATTATACGTTCAATGATGACGGTGTCCTTCAACAGGTCGATGGCGGCAAGAAGCCCGCAACCTTCGGTACATTCCTTCAGGGAGACAACGAAGAGGAAGGCACGGGGGCGCTCACCTATATGAAATCTCTGGCGCTCGGCGAACTGCTGGGGCTCAACACCGTGGAGAGTCTTGCGAAGCGTGCGGAGAACGCCATGGTATACACCCTCTGCTACGGCACCGAAGGTGTGGACTGGGAAATCGATCCCGATACCGGTCTCATCAAGATGCTGGGCGACAGCAAGGCGCTCACGATCGGCGAGCTGACCGATGGCGCCAATACCATGATGGACACCCTGCCCCTCGGTGAAATGCTCGGCCTCAATACGGAGAAGAGCCTTGCGGACCGCGCAAACAACGCCATGATGTACACCCTCTGCTACGGCACCGAGGGCGTGGACTGGGAAGTCGATGAAGATACGGGGCGGATCAAAATGCTGGGCGACAGCAAGGCGACTACGATCGGCGAACTCACCGGCGGCTCCAACGACGTCGTGAACAGCCTGCCTCTCGGCGAGATGCTCGGTCTCAACACCGTGGAGAGCCTTGCAGACCGTGCAAACAACGCCATGATGTACACCCTCTGCTACGGCACCGAAGGTGAGGACTGGGAAGTTGACCCCGATACGGGGCTCATCAGGATGCTGGGCGAAAGCAAGGCGATCACGATCGGCGAACTCACCGGCGGCTCCAACGACGTTGTGAACGGCCTGCCTCTCGGCGAGATGCTCGGTCTCAATACCGTGGATAGCCTTGCAGACCGCGCGAACAACGCCATGATGTACACCCTCTGCTACGGCACCGAAGGCAAGGATTGGGACGTCGACCCCGATACCGGTCTCATCAGAATGCTGGGCGACAAAACGCCGACTACGATCGGCGAACTCACCGGCGGCTCCAACGACGTTGTGAACGCTCTGCCTCTCGGCGAGATGCTCGGCCTTAACACCGCCGAAAAAGTCGCCGACAGGAACGGCGACAACGCCATGATGTACGCGCTCTGCTACGGCGCGGAGGGCGAGGACTACACCGTCAACGAAGATGGGCTCATCGAGATGATCGACGGTCACTCCCCCACCACGGTGGGCGATCTCACGGAAAATTCCAACGCCGTGATCGACGGCCTCTATGTGGACGCGATTCTCGGGATCGAGCCCGACACGAGCGCCGTGCTCCGCACCGTCGCCTACGGTAACGAAATGAAGAAGGGCGACGACGGAGAATACCTTACCGATCCCGCAACGGGCAAATATCTGACCGAAAAGGTGAAAAACGATGCGGGTGAGGATACCGAGCAGCTGCAATACGTGGGCGGCGGCAAATATATCATCGAAACGGACGAGAACGGGGTGAAGAGCATCGTCATGCTTGAAGATCCCAACAACCCCGGGACATTCTATAAGAAGAAGACGGTGGGCGACCTCACGGCGGCGGATGCAGATCTGCTTGACGGCGCAACGCTCGGTGCCCTTCTCGAAATCAACAGCGACTCCTCGAACATCATGCAGGCGATGCAGGATTGGACGCTCGACGATCTCAAAGATCAAAGCAAGATCGAAAGTCTGACGATCGGCCAGATCCTCGAGATCGACGATACGTCGTCGGGCATCATGCGGGCGCTTCAGGATAAGACCCTTGCCCAGCTCAAAGAGCAAGACACCATTGAAAGTCTGAAAATCGGCGAGATCCTCGACATCAGCACAGACGAGGAAGCAGTACAACCCGAAGACGTCTCCAACATCATGTGGGCGCTCCGCTTGAAAACGGTGGGGCAGATGAAAGATCAATCCACCATCGACGAATTGAAACTTTCGGACATCCTCGAAATTGACGACGAATCTTCGGGCATCATGAAAGCGATGAAGGATTGGACGCTTGCCGACCTCAAAAACCAAGAAAATATCGAAGGTCTGAAGATCGGCGAGATCCTCGACATCAGCACAGACGAGGAAGCAGTACAACCCGAAGACGTCTCCAACATCATGTGGGCGCTCCGCTTGAAAACGGTGGGCGACCTCAAAGATCAAAATACGATCAACGCATTGAAGCTTTCGGATATCCTCGAGATCGACGATTCGTCCTCAGGCATCATGCGGGCGATGCAGGATTGGACGCTTGCCGACCTCAACGATCAAGACAGGATCGAAGGTCTGAAGATCGGCGAGATCCTCGAGATCGACGATACGTCCTCAGGCATCATGAAGGCGATGCAGGATTGGACGCTTGCCGACCTCAACAATCAAGAAAAGATCGAAAGTCTGAAGATCGGCGATATCATCGGAATCGACGACAACTCCTCGGGCATCATGAAGGCGATGCAGGATTGGACGCTTGCCGACCTCAACAAACAGACCCGTATCGAACGGTTGAAGATCGGACAGATCATCGATCTCGGCGACAATCCCTCGGGCATCATGAAGGCGATGCAGGATTGGCGCATCTCCGATCTGAACAATCAGGACAAGATCGACTCCCTCACCCTCAGCGACATCATCACGATCGGCGATGGCAGCCCCCAGATCCTGCTCGCTCTTGCGAATATGTCCCTCGGCGAGATCTCCACGAGCATCGACGAGCTCACCCTCGAAGACGTGCTGGGCAAAGAGGCATTTACAGACAACCGCATTCTTTCCGCACTCCGCTATAAGCAGATCAAGGAGCTCGGAGATGCGATCGGTGCCCTCACTCTCGAGGATGTGTTCGGAAATGAGATGTGGTCGTACGCAAAGGATTACTCCGACGAACAGCGTCCGTCGCAGAAAGTCGAATTTGACGCCCTCACGGTGTACTACTACCATGAAGACGGCGGGCAAAAGACGACCGTCACGGAAGGCTGGTACACGGGCGACGCGGAGAAGGGCTACACCAAGATCGGAGAAGACGAAATCGTCGTTGGGGAGCGCTATGTGGAGCACAAGGTCTACCTCACCTGCACCAGCGTCTATTATGAAGTCAACTACGACAATCTCAGCGACGATAGCAAGACCTATGCGGGCAGCGTTTCGCAAGACGAGTACGGCAACTACTATTACACTTCCACAGACGAGGAACAAAACGAAGTACGCGTCGACCTCGAGAGAAAGGATACTTACACGCGCGAGGACGGGGGCGAACTTCCCGAAAAATACCGCGTCTATACCGAAGACGGCGACGGCGAAACGAAGTACTATTATATTGAAAAAGTGCCCGTCAGTCTCCGCTATGCCGCGGAAGGAAATGACACTTCCTACGGCAAAGAGGACGTGAAGGTCGGCTATCGGGAAACCACAACGGGCGATGAGGTCACTGCCTACCATGCAGGCGTGTGGTTCCTCCTCGGGGAAGGCACGGACGGCGCCGCAACCAAGATCACCGAGCTCGGCGGGATAGTCACGGGCGTCGCCGCAAAGATCAATAAGCTCACCCTCAATCAGATGTATGTCCATGAGCTCATTGAAAGCGAACCGAATGTCAACATTGAGCAGTTCCACTATTCGACAGATCTGGACGGTGACGGCCAAGAAAATCCCGTCAAGAACCTCAACGAACTTACGATCACACAAATAATCGATTTGATGAATCATATCACATCAATATTCCAATCTCCGTTACATTAAACCGATCCGACGATCCCGACGCTTTCCGGCGTCGGGATTTTTTGTACAGTAAATCATGGAATTCGCCCCCCCTTGGCGCCCCTGCTGCGTCATTCTCAGGGGAACTGTCACGCGCCCCCGCCCCCGTTCTACCCTCCCCTTCCCAAAGAAATTCGCAAATTGCCCCCTTTCTCCTTCAAAATACGTTGACTTCTACCGAAAAATCGGCTATAATAAATCCATAAACCTTGCATGCGGAGATCGCATGCCGAATAAGACCGGGAGGTGAAAAAAATGCAGAAGTACGAGATGCTCATGCTGCTGAAAAGCGACATGGAGGACGACGCGAGAGAGGCGGAGATCAAAAAGTATACCGATATCGTCGCGTCCATGGGCGGAAGCGTGGAATCTGTCGACAAATGGGGCGTCCGCAAGACGGCTTATCCCATCCAGTACAAGACGGAAGCCTTCTTCTATCTCATGACCTTCGTCGCGGGAGGCGATGTCGTCAAGGAACTCGACCGCGTTGCGGGGATCTCCTCTGACGTGCTGCGCCGCGTCATCACAAAGAAAGAGGAAAAGTAAGATGAATAAGGTATTTTTGATCGGGAACCTCACCCGTGACCCCGAAATGTCCGAAACAAACAGTGGCGTCAGCGTGTGCCACTTCGGTATCGCCGTCAACCGCTCCTACTCCTCCGGCGACGGAGAGAGGCAGACGGATTTCTTCAACGTGACCGCGTGGCGCGGGCTTGCCGATAATGTCGGCAAATACTGCAAAAAAGGCAACAAGGTCGCCGTTTCGGGAAGCATCCAGATCCGCAACTATGAAGACAATCAGGGCAACCGCCGCACTGCGGTGGATATCATCGCCCAAGACATCGAATTCCTCACGGCGAGGAACCAGAATTCGGGGGACGACTTCTACGACGCACCCGCTCCCGCACCCGCGCAGAGCCCCGCCAGAAAGAAGCCCGCGCTCGAATCCTTTGACGACGACGGAGATATTCCGTTCTGACGTCACCAAAATCTAAATCAAGGAGAAGACGAATCATGGAAGAGAATCAAACGACGGAAGCCATTGAGACGCCCGTAGAGGAAGAGCCCGCAGCGGAAGTCAAAGAGACGACGGAACCCCGCCGCGAACGCGACAAGGGCGACCGTCCCGCAAAACGCGGCTTCAAAAAGCAGAACTTCAAGAAGGTCTGCCTCTTCTGCCAGGAAAAGAGCACGATCGACTATAAGGAGACCAACAAACTCCGTAAATTCATCAGCGAGGGCGGAAAGATCCTGCCCCGCCGCATGACGGGCACTTGCGCGAAGCACCAGAGAGAGGTTGCCATCGCAATCAAGCGCGCCCGCGTCGCCGCACTCATTCCCTTCAAAGCAGACTAAAAAAGCGTTTTTGTAAAGATACAACCCCAATTTACATGAAAGATACAAAATAAATCTTCCTGACGGGGCATATATATCTTTCCAGCAGAGATCAATCACAAAAAGGATCCTACCATACCGTAAGGTCCTTTTTTTCTACCCTTTTTATACCATATATATAGAAAATCGGTTTACTT
>CANPYD010000016.1 GCA_947587775.1 uncultured Clostridia bacterium | reverse complement strand
CAAAATTTTCTTGGCATTTGCCCATATGTTCGGGCAAATGCTGACCGAATGCGGGTCTCTACCCGCATGAGACGCTGTCACCGCGAGGTGACCGAGGGGTTTTCTCGAAAACCCTATCCCCCGCTGCGCGGGTACTTCCCCTAAAAGGGGAAGCAAGAGGTGGGGCTGCACGGGTACTGTCTCACGCGGGTAGAGACCCGCGTAACATCGCGCCCGAGATGTCTCGACAAGCTACTTCGCACTTCGTGCTCGTGCCGCCCTTGGTGCCTACCCCCTTACTCACCCGCCTGCGTCTGTTTTTTGCGCAGCTTCAGCCAGTTGACAAATCCGTAGATGTCCTCGGCGAGAAAGACGGAAAAGCATACCGTAAGGGCGATATATTCGCTGTTTTCCGCCGCGGCGAGCGCCCAGAGGACGATGAGCACGACGTCGTTACAGGCGTAGGCGACGGCGTAAAAGGGGGAGCGCAGCAGGGAGAGGGACACGGCGGCAAAGCTCGTGAAGACGGACGCGACGCTCCACCACAGATTTGCGGTCCCGAGCGCGCGTAAAATAAAATAAAAGGCGACGGTGACGGCGGCGGAGAGCACAAGGACGGCAAGGTACGTCCTTTTTTTGGGCTTTGCGATCTCCACCTCTCCCTTTTTGCCTTGGAAGGGGTGACGGAGCCAGCCGATCACGGCGGCGATCGCGATGGGCGCCGTCATGCCGAGATAGGTGATCATCTCTCCATAGTAGCGCATCATGAAGGAGACGTAGCCGTAATAAGCGGAAAAAATCACACTGATGATCTGCCCGATCACGTTTCCCTTTGCGATGAAGATGAGCCCCGTACAGCCGAGAATCGAGCCGATCAGGTTGAGCCAATCGGTATTTTTACAGAATACGAACGACAGGACGATGGCAAGAACTCCGCCGCCCCAGAGGAAATATTCAAACAGTGTGATGGATTTGAAAAATTTCATAGTGGTAGTTTTCGCTCGATTTCTTTTGAGCTTGCGCCTTGTCGGCGCGCGCAAAAGAAATACGAGCGAGGGGTTAAGATTTTTGCCTTGTAAAAACAATTTGGCCGTCCTTTTTCTGTTTCATACGACAATAAGGTTCCCGTAGGGTACCAAATAGGGTGCGCTTAGGCGGGGAGACCCCGCCACGCGCCGTGAATTAGAATGAAGGACAGGCCCTCTGAGCTCGCCCCCTCCGTGGGAGGGGGTAGGGGGGGTGGGGCGAATTCCAAATCCGTCTCCCCTCCTCATCCCGAGGCGAAGCCGAGCGGATCTCATAGACCCACGGGCGTCCGTACTTAAGAGGGGATTCGCTCGCCCCTTGCGGGGGCTCGGAATGAGGGCCCCTTGGCGCGAAGTAGCTTGTCGAAGAATCTCGCGGGGCTTCGAAAAGAAATGAACGAGCGAGGAATGTAACACGTATGGGATATCGAGTCACTGTCTCGTACGCTTGTCACGACAGTAAGGTTCCCGTAGGGTACCAAATAGGGTGCGCTGCCGCAAAAGCGTGATTTTGCTTCGCGCAGTAATTTGGAAGCATGCCCACCTCAGTCACCTGCGGTGACAGCTCCTCCTTAGGAGGAGCCTTTTCATGCCACCTCATGACGCGTCGGCTAAAAAATCCCCCCTCACGGTGTGAGGGGGGAGCCGGTTATCAGTCGTTGTAAGGGTCGCTTTCGTCCTTTGTTTCGGGCTTCGGCTCTTCAACCTCGGGTTTTGCAGGCGCGGATTCAACTTCCACGCGCTTGCTCTTCTTTTCCTTGACTTTGACGGGTGCACTCTTCTTGACCTTCTTGCGTACCGCACGGAACACAACCGCGGCAACCGCGATCACGGTGACGATCGCAAGGATGGAAGAGGAGAGCACAAGCCAGATGTTCGTCTCGGAGGGTTCTTCCTCTTCGGGTTCCTCGTCGGGAGTCTCGTTGTCCGTAGGGACGTATTCGGAGACGCTCTGTTCGGTCAGCGAGAAATCGAGGAAGAGCGCATAGCTCGGATAATCCTTGATGTCTTCCGCGCCGTCCACTGCAAGCGAACCGTCTGCATCGAAGTATTGCAGCCAGAGGAGCCCTTCGGAGTAGGACGACTGCTTGTAGTTCTGCCACTTGTCGTAATCGGCGCCGTCGAAATCTCTGTCGTGGCGGAGATAGTCCGCGGAATCATAGAAGGTGAAGGTGTAGTACTTCGCAACGTCGGCGGTGAGCATCTCGTCGTCATCGGGATCCGCATGCGCCTTCAGAAGGCTCTTGACGGCGGCGTCACGGTTGGTTTCAAAGTCGGACGTGGTGCCCGTGCTGTATCCGTCGAAGAAGATATAGCTCTCTTTGGCGAAGCCGTCCGTCGTGTTCGTACGTTCGCCCGCCCAAAGCTCGACGCGGTAGCTCTTCGCCTTGTTGCCCGTGTGGACATAGAAGCTGACGGTGATCCACTGGTCTTGGTTTTCGGCCGTGCCCGTGACGGAGATCACACTCTGATACTTGGAAGCGTCTGTGTTGACGTTGTCGTAGCGCAGAATGCTCTTGCCGTCCGCATCGGTCGTGGGCAGGTTGTGCACTTCCTGGCTGTACGTGCCGGTCGCCTCGTCGTAGTGGCCGTAGACCTTGTCTTCATGCCAGTAGAAAGCGATCGTGCCGTCCGAGGTGACATAGTTCTGATCGCCGTCGCGGTCGTAATTATAAAGGTTCGCGTAGTAGAGCTTGTTCGCCTTCCCCGCATCCGCAACTGCCGTATAGAGGCCGTTCGTCTCGCGGTAGTAGAGGGTATCGTCCGTCTTGTTGAAGCCGTCGCTTTCGGGATCGCAGCGGAGGATGTTGCCGTCGTCATCATACCAGAAGGTGATCTGAGGAATGGACGGGGTGATGAGCTTGTTGTAACCGTCGTCCGTGTCATCCATATCGATGAGGTAGAGATAGGCGGTCGCCCCCAAGGAGACCTTCACGCGCATGGAGATCTTATAATAGCTGTTCGCCGAGACGGACGCCGTGAGCGAACGGGAGATATAGCCGTGGGAAGCCGTCGCTTCGCCCGTGTTGATGAGAACGAGCGGCTGGCGCGCTTCACGCTGGCTGCGGGCGGTGTCGTCGATCAGGCTCTTTTCGCCGAACAGGTTGTTCCACCATTCCTTGTCGGTCGTCGCGCCGCTTGCCGCTTTCGTCGTGAGCCATTCGCCCCATACGGTCTCTTTGTAGGTTTTGACGTTCTTGTAGTTATTATCGCTGTTGATGAGTCCCGCAAAGACTTGGCTTTCGTCGGGATCGGGCGTGTAAATGTCCTCTCCCGCGACCGATTCACGGAAGGAGGAAGGGGTCGCCAGATCGTTCTCGATGTCGGAAGCGGCATCCGCCGTGTCGAACCGGGAGGTGTTTGCCTTGATCGCCGTCAGGGAGACTTTCTTTGCGTAGCTGCCCGTCGAAGCGAAGCTGTATTCCGTCTTGTTGAGCGGCATCGTGCGGAAATCGGTGAATGCCGCATAGCCGTTGCAGTAGTCCTCAGCCGTCGTGCCCTGCACGCTCGTGACGCCGTAGGTGAATTTGAGGGAGAACGACTTATCGCTGTCCGTATCGTTCGCAACGATGAAGAAGCACTGCACCCAGCCGCCGTAAATATCTTTGAGGTCGTCGTTCACGTCCACGGCGGCAATCGTCGTGCTGTCGAACGAGGAGATGGATGTTTCGTTATCGCCGTCCACGAGGGTGATGCCCGCACCGAGACGGCCGGAGAGGATGGAGCTTGTCTTTACAAAGAAGGAGACGAGCTTTCTCGAATTCGCTTCCAGCGTGAATTCCGTGCTCTTGAGCGTCGCGGTGTATGCCGCGCCATTGGTGGAAAGCATCATGAGAACGGGAACGTTTGCCTTTTCTCCGCCGCCCGTGAAGGGGAACTTCTCGTTTTCGAAGTCATCGGCAAAGATCTTTGTGAGATACTTGTTGCTGTCTTTTTTCCCCTGAAGATCGCCGTAGGTGGTGAGCTCTACAATGCTCTGTTCGTCGGCAGGAGTGCTCTCGTTGCGGTTGTCCTTGATGAAAGATTCATAGGGCTTATCCCTGTCGGTACCCGCTTCTGTGGTGAGGGCGATGTTGAATCCGTTTTTGAGCGTCTCCTCATCCATGGGGCTGAGATCCTTGCTTTCATCGGAATCCTCCGAGAGAAGGTTGAGCGAGTAAGAGGTCAGCGCCTTGTCTACGCCGTCGCGCGAGAAGATCTTTTTTTCGGAAGACGATTTGATGCTGCATCTGAACTCGTCGGGAATGGAAGCGATCTTTTCCTCATATTCTTCGCCGAGGAACTTCGTGACCGTGACGTTATCGAAGAAGGCATACCCGTCGACGACTTCGAATCTGTCGTCCGTGCTGCCCTGCCCGAGCCCGAGTTTGATGGAGAAGGACGTGCTCGCAAAGGTATTGGCGCGGATATAGATCGTGTAGGTCTGCCATTCGCCCTGCGTGTTGATGTTCTTGATCTGCATTTCGGGCTGGCTCTGTCCGCCGACGGTATTGGTGACGCCGATGTAGGCGCCGCGCTCCTTGGTGACTTCATTGTTGTATTCGTCGCCCACATACCCATAGAGCAACTTGTCCGTACGGACGTCCACCGTGACCGTTGCCGCGGTGCCCGCTTCGAGCGAGATCGTCGTCGAGGCAGTGTAGTACTGTGCCGCACCGTATGTCTCGTGCGTTCCGCTGCCGCCGCTGTATCTCTTCCTGTTGTGGATCATCAGGACGTTTTTATCGCCGCTGTCCTCTTTTGTAGAGACACCCACGGAGATGCTGTCGCCGAGATCCTCTTTGAGGTACTGCACGTCCTCGAAGTCGATGGAATAGGTGTAGTCGCCATAGGGGGCGAACTTGTCCGCCGAAGACACGCCGTAATACTTATAGAAGAGAAGATGATCGTAGACGCTCGCCTTGTTCCAGTTTTCCGTGGCGTCCGAAATGATCTCATCCGTCAGATCCTTCGCCGTGAAGTTGCTTTCCGCGATCTCGGTGAGGGCGCTGTCGGGGACGAGGGAATAGTTGGATGTCGTGATCGTTTCCCATTCGTCGACATTCACGATGCCCGAAGAAGTATCGGAAGCGTAAGACCCGCTGCCCGCCGTTGCTCTCCAGTTGGTGGGAGAATTGATGAAGGCACGCTTGTTCTCGACCTCCTTCTCCTTTTCGGCATAGAACTCGAAATTGCCGTTTTTCAGCAGCTGCGTATCGGGAGCCCCGCTCGTTTCGGTTTCGGGCGTGGTCTCGTCTTCGGGCGGCGTTTCGGTTTCACCCGCGCAGGCGGAAAAGAGCCCGAGCGCGAACGTTGCGGAGAGTGCTACGGAGAGTGCGACGACCGCTCCCCTGCGTTTTCCATGAAAGAAGTGTTTTGCCATAGTTCCATCCTTTTACGGAGCGACTGCCTGAGGGGCGTACTCCGCGATTTTCATGTTACGACCCTATTTTAATATAAAATGCGTTTCGACGCAAGCATTTCTGCATGAAAAACGCTTGAAAAAGAGAAATTTTTTTCAAACAGCACAAACTTTTCATGGAATTCGCCCCTGATTTACAATTTCGGGCGGCGGGAGGAAGCATGAAGAACGGGGGAAACAAAAGGGGAAAGATCGTGGGCGGCGCGCTCATCGGGACACTCAACGGACTCTTGGGCGGCGGCGGGGGAATGATCGCCGTGCCCCTGCTCGAACGCACGATGCCGGCAAGGAAGGCACATGCGACCGCCATCGCCGTCGTCCTGCCCGCTTCCGCACTCAGCGCGCTCGTCTATCTCTTTCTCCGCCCCGTGCCCCTGCTTATTCTCTTGCCGTCCGCCCTCGGCGTCACGCTCGGCGGGTATTTCGGCGCAAAACTTCTGCCCGTTTTGCCCGTGCGGGCGACGAATCTTCTCTTCGGCGTCCTCATGCTCCTTGCGGGGATCAGGATGCTCTTTTGAGCTTTTATCTCTTCTTTCTCGGCGGCGTTCTGGGCGGGCTTCTCGGGGGCATGGGTATGGGCGGAGGCACGGCGCTCATTCCCCTCTTCACGATCTTCCTCGGCGTGGGACAGAGGACGGCGCAGGGGATCAATCTCATCTCCTTTCTGCCCATGTCCGCGGCGGCGCTCTTTGTACACGCCAAAAGCGGCCTTCTCGAAACGCATGAGATCCTGCCCCTCGCTTTTCCCGCGCTCGTCCTCTCCGCACTTTCGTCGTTTGCCGCGGGCATTCTTCCCCAATCGGTTCTGAAAACCGCGTTCGGGATCTTTCTCGTCGTTCTCTCCCTGTTCCGCCTGAAAAAGGCACTTTTTTCACGCCATATCCGCAAACCGGAGTAAAAATTTACCGCAAAAAGGGAAATATTTTCAAAAAGGGTATGGACAAACCGCAAGGGCTATGCTAAAATATTGCCGTAGTATGATTAAAATCGGGTAGTATAGCAAAATCCCGCACGGAAGGGTTCCGTGAAATCGCGGCAGGTGAATTGTATGGAGAAAATTGGGATCATTGACTTGGGGTCCAACTCAGCCCGTCTTGTGATCGTCGAGCTGTTCGACGAGAATTACTTCGTCGTAGTGGACGAGCTCAAAGAGAGCGTACGGCTGGGGCAGGATATGGACAGGGACGGCTTTTTGAAGCCGCAGCGCGTGGCGGAGACTATCCGCACGCTCAAAACGTTTAAGAGGCTGTGCGACGCGAGCGGCGTCGAACGGATCATCGCCGTTGCGACGGCGGCGGTCCGCCGCGCCAAAAACCAGCGGTCTTTCCTCGATGAAATTCAGGCGACCGTCGGGATCCGCGTCGAAGTTTTATCGGAAGAGGCGGAAGCGACGCTCGTCTACCGCGGCGTCATCAATTCGATGGACGTGCCCAAGGGGATCATCCTCGAGATCGGCGGCGGCAGCACCAAGGTCATCTATTACAACCGCAGGAGCGTCCTCAACTATGTCACTCTGCCCTTCGGCGCGGTGACCCTCACCGACCTTTTCAAGGACGACAGCCTCTCCCCCGAACAGCAGGCGGAGCGGATCGAGGAGTTCTTTACGGAGCAGTTCAAAAAGATCGAATGGCTCTCCGAAGTGGAGCCCGACACGCAGATGATCGGCGTGGGCGGCTCTTTCCGCAACCTCTATAAAATGAACCGCATCGTGCGCAAGTATCCCCTTCACACGGTGCATAATTATCAGTTTATGACCGAAGATTTCCGTGCCATTTACGACATGGTACGGGTTCTCGACGTCGAAAAGCGCAAACGCATCCGCGGGCTCTCTCCCAGCCGTGCGGATATCATGCCCGCCGCGCTCGCCATCATCAAGGCGTTTACGGACTATCTGCACATCGAATCGTTCACGATCAGCGGCTGCGGCCTGAGAGAGGGGATCATGTTCAACCAGGCGGTCCCCGTCACGGTCGAACGGCCCATCGCGGACGTTTTGAGCTATTCCATCAATACCCATGTCAAATATTACGGCTGCGACGAGAAGCATGTGGAAAATACCGTCCACCTCGCCATCCAGCTCTTCAAACAGCTCCGCGTGCTCCATAAGTTCCCGCGCATCTATCTGAAGGTTCTCAAAATCGCGGCAAGTCTGCACGACGCGGGGCTCAGGGTACGCTACTATAACCATCAGGATCACAGCAGATATATGATCCTGAACGCGGGCTTATACGGCGTGACGCACCGTGAGATCGTACTCGCCGCCTTTGTCGCGGGCTGCCACAGGAAGGAGGACGTCAGTCCCGCCGAGTGGGCGAGATATAAGGATATCGTGACGGACGAAGACCTCGACGTCGTGAAAAAGCTCGGGATCCTTCTGCGCATTGCGGAGAGCCTCGACAGGAGCGGCCTCGGCATGGTGAAGGGGGTCAACTGTGACGTGCTCGGCGATTCCGTGATCATGAAGACGGAGCTCGCCGGCGACGCAACGCTGGAGATCCGCCAGGCCATGGCCGCCGGCCCCGAATTCAAACGCCAGTTCAAGAAAAATCTGGAGATACTCTGATAGTATGATGAGGTTCTCGGCTCCCCTTTCAGGGGAGCTGTCACGCGCCCTTGCGTGACTGAGGGGTTTCCTGCCGCCGAGTTTTCGAAAACCCTATCCCCCGCTGCGCGGGTACTTCCCCTAAGAGGGGAAGCAAGTAAAGGACAGCGCGGGTACTTCCCCTACAAGGGGAAGCAAGGGGGCCCAAGGCCTACCCCCTCTGGGGGGAGGCTCCGCCGCAGGCGGTGGTGGGGGGGATCCCCCTTTCCTTAAAAAACAATGAATATGCGTCTAATACTGGCGAGCAGCTCTCCGCGCAGGCGCGAACTGCTCGCACAAATTTGTAAAGAGTTTTCGGTGGAGCCCTCTTTGTTCGGGGAAGGAGCAAGGGGGCTTTCCGCGCATGAAACGGCGGCCCTCTTCGCCCGTGAAAAGGCGATGGAAGTGCACGCCCGTTTCCCCGAAGCCGCCGTGCTCGGGGCGGACACTGTCGTCTCTCTTCACGGGGAAGTCCTCGGCAAACCCTCGTCGGAAGAGGACGCCCGCCGCATGCTCCGCCTTTTGAGCGGCAAAACGCACAGCGTCTTTACGGGCGTGTGTCTCTGCGCGGGGCAGGAGAGATACGAAACTCTCGTCGAGACCAAAGTCATCTTTTATCCGCTCTCCGAGGAACTCATCGAAAGCTATGTGAAGAGCGGACTGCCGTTCGGCAAGGCGGGCGCATACGGCATTCAGGACGGATATGCGCTCGCAGAGCGTTACGAGGGGAGCTACACGAACGTCGTCGGGCTTCCCGTAGAGGAGACGCGGGAGCTCCTTTCCCGCATCGGAGGATGATATGTTGAAGCTGGCGATCGATTTCGGCACTTCCGCCACAAAAATTTTTCGGCTCGGGAGCGGCGTCGTGCTCTCCGAGGCGACCTGTGTCACCGTCGGACGGGACACGGGCAGAGTGCATGCGTTCGGCAATGACGCGAAAAAGCTCCTCGGCAAGACGGCGGATACCGAAGTCGTCTTTCCCGTCTATGAGGGCGAGATCGTGGACGAACGCCTCGCGGGCGCCCTTCTCGAATACTTTTTGGGGAAACTCGAGCGTTCCTTCTCGGTGGAAGCGCTCTTCTGCGTGCCCTGCGGCTATTCCGAAGAGAACCGCGCAAAATATCTGCGCGCCGCGCGCATGGCGGGGATCTCCCGCGTCAGCTTTGTCGAAACGCCCTATCTCGCCGCCCTCGGGCAGAACGTCCCCATTTCGGAATCCAACCCCGTCTTCTCCATCGACATCGGCGCGGGGAAGACGTCGCTCGCCGCCTTTTCCCTCGACGGCATCATCGCGGGGCTCTCGATGAACGTGGGCGGAAATAATATGGATGTGCATATCATCGACCACATCGCCCAGCTCTACAATCTGAAGATCGGCTCCCTGACGGCGGAAAAACTCAAAAATACGGTGGGGAGCCTCTTCCGCGACGACCACCAGAGCACCGTCGTGCAGGGCAGGGACGTCACCACGGGGAAGCCCCGCTCCGTCGCCGTCTATTCGGAAGATATTTATGCGCCCATCAGCGGATATATGGACACGATTTTAGAATATGCCGAACTGATTCTGCGGAAATTGCCCGAGGAGGTCTCCGCAACGATGTGCAGGAGCGGAGTCTATCTTTCGGGCGGAGTCAGCATGATGCCCGGACTCGGCGATTATGTCGCGGAACGGCTGCAGATGGAAGCGCACGTCGCCGCAAAACCGCATATGGCGGTCGTGCTCGGCGGCGGAAGGGTGCTCGGAAATCCGGCGCTTCTGCGCAAGATCCGCATGGAATGAGCTGAAAAACAGGGTATTATAATTTACCGTCCCATACGGGACGGTTTTTTCTGCTCCTGTCTTGGCTCCCCTCTCAGGGGAGCTGTCACGAAGTGACTGAGGGGTTTCCAAAAAACCCTATCCCCCGCTGCGCGGGTACTTCCCCTACAAGGGGAAGCAAGGGGGTTACTTCGAACGTCCGAAGGCTTTTGTTTTCGCATGAAAACGCTTGACTTTCGGGAGAAGAAATGCTAAACTACCCTCAAAGGCATTGATACGGGCAAGACGCGCCGTGATTTCATTCCAGAGAGGGGACCCACCGGCTGAAAGGTCTCTATGAAAGGAGCGCGGTATTCCCCCGCGAGCCGCCCCTCCGACACGAACCTCAAGAGGGGACGTATCCCGCGTTAAGGGCAACGAGGCGCTCTCAATGAGAGCGCGAAAGACAGGTGGTACCGCGTAAGTTTCGCCCTGTCCCCTTTGGGGACGGGCTTTTATTTTTTTCGGGAGGCAATATGGATATCGAAAACGACGTCTTGCAGGAAGCGAAGGAAGCGGCGGAAAAAGCCGAGGACAGCCGTGCCCTGTATGAGGCGAAAATGCAGTTTTTGGGGCGGTCGGGCAAAGTGACCGCGCTCATGAAACGGATGAAAGACCTTGCGCAGGAGATGCGCCCCGCCTTCGGGAAGCAAGTCAACGCCCTGCGCGAGCGGCTCGAAGGGTTCTTTGCCGAGATCGAGGCGCGCATGAAGGAACGCGAAATGGAAAAGAAGCTCGCCGCAGAGCGGGTGGACGTCACCATGCCCGGGCGCAGGCACGGGAAGGGCACACTTCACCCCGTCACACGCGTCAAGAACGAACTCATCGACGTCTTTGCGGGAATGGGCTTCGAAGTCTTTGAGGGCCCCGAGATCGAAAACGAGTACTATAATTTCACCGCGCTCAATACGCCCGCGGATCATCCCGCGCGCGACATGCAGGATACTTTCTATCTCACGGACGAGTTTCTTCTCCGCACGCAGACGAGCGCGGGGCAGATCCGCCTGATGGAGAAGAAGAAACCGCCCATCAAGATGCTCTCTCCGGGGCGGGTATTCCGCTCGGACGACGACGCGACCCACTCTCCCATGTTCCATCAGATGGAAGGGCTCGTCGTCGACAAGGGTGTGACCCTCTGCGACCTTCAGGGCATGCTCGACGAGTTTGCCCGTACGATGTTCTCCGAGACGAGCAAGACCCGCCTTCGCCCGAGCTATTTCCCCTTTACGGAGCCTTCCGTCGAGGTGGATGTGAGCTGCCACGCCTGCGGGGGCAAGGGCTGCTCGCTCTGCAAGGGGACGGGCTGGATCGAAGTGCTCGGTGCGGGCATGGTGAACCGCCGTGTGCTCGAAAACTGCGGCGTGGATCCCGACGTCTACACGGGCTTTGCCTTCGGCATGGGCATCGAACGCATTGCGATGCTCAAATACGGCGTCAATAACATCAAACTTCTCACCGAAAACGACGTGAGATTTTTGGAACAGTTCAAGGATTGAGCGATCTTCTCTGCATTCCCAATCCGTCATCCTGAGCCGCCGCTGACAAAAGCGGCGTGTCGAAGGATCACCGCATTATAAATAAACAAGGTGATGGTTCGACTTCGCTACTTCGCGCCAAAGGCGGCGCTCGTGCCGCGCTTCGACAACAAAAGAACGTGCGCGCGGGGCACCATGACGCGATTAGATCGCTCACCATGACGTAATTGAGAATGCCCGTTCGCATTTCCGAATCGCGTCGTCAAGACTGCGTTTCCAAATTCGTCATCCTGAGCCGCCGCTGACAAAAGCGGCGTGTCGAAGGATCACCGCAGTATAATAAGGTGATGGTTCGACTTCGCTACTTCGCGCCAAAGGCGGCGCTCGTGCCGCGCTTCGACAACAAAAGAACGTGCGCGCGGGGCACCATGACGTGATTAGATCGCTCACCATGACGTGATTGAGAACGACATGTCCAAAATACATCAATATCAAAGACCTGCAAATAAAAGTCAAGTAAAAAGCGGAAAGATATTCTGAGAATTTTTGCGAAGGAAAGAGCGCACGA